>NZ_JBXEJO010000015.1:0-130626 GCF_056837965.1 Bradyrhizobium ferriligni | reverse complement strand
GGCTGGGGTGGGGGCTCTCTCCACGAGTTACATCGTGGAGAGAGCCCCCACCCGGATCGCATCTATGATGCGATCCGACCTCCCCCGCAAGCGGGAGAGGTGCAGCCAGTCTGCCGCTAAGCCGATTCAAATTGACGCCCTGGGATAATGGAGGACCTGCCATGACAATGACGACACGACGCGAGGCCATGGCGCTGATCTCGGGCGCATTGGCCAGCACCACGCTCAGCGGCCGTGCGTTTGCGGAAGGCGCGCCGAAGAAGGGCGGCACCTTGCGTATCTCGGCGCCGGCCAATCCGTCGAGCCTCGATCCCGCGACCGGCGGCGCCGGCTCCGACCACGCCTTCCTGTTCACGATGTACGACACGCTGACCGAATGGGAATTCGACACGCTGAAGCCGAGGCCCGGCCTTGCCGAAAGCTGGAAGTTCACCGATCCCACCACGCTGGTGCTCAACATTCGCGCCGGCGTCACCTTCCATGACGGCACGCCGCTCGATGCGGAAGCCGTCAAGTTCAATCTCGAGCGCAACCGCAGCGATGCGAAGTCGAACATCAAGGCCGATCTGCTCTCGGTCGCCTCGGTCGAGGTCACTGGCCCGCAGCAGGTGACGTTGAAGCTGAAGACACCCGATACCGCGCTGCCCGGCATTCTCTCCGATCGCGCCGGCATGATGGTGTCGCCGACGGCGCTGAAGGCGGCCGAGGGCGGCGTCGTGACGCGCAAGCCGGTCGGCGCCGGCGCCTATTCGTTCGTCAGCTGGGCCGACGGCGAGAAGATCGTGGTCAAGCGCAACGAGAAATACTGGAAGCCGGAGCGGCCGCTTCCCGACGCCATCGAGATCTCGATCATTCCCGAGCTCACCACCGGCGCCCGCTCGGTCACGGCCGGGCAGAACGATCTGATCTACCAGCTGCCGCCGCGGCAGAAGGTGATCATCGAGCGCGCCTCGAGCGTCAAGGTGGTGCATGGCCCGACGCTCTACGTGCTTCAGATCTTCCTGAACTGGGCCAAGCCGCCGTTCGACAATCTCAAGGTCCGCCAGGCGCTCAACTTCGCGATCGATCGCGAGTCCTTCGTCAAGGCCGCGCTCGCAGGTCTTGCGGAGCCCGCCTACATGAACCTGCCGAAGGCGCATTGGGCATACGACGCGGAGGTCGCAAAACTCTATCCCTATGATCCCGACCGAGCGCGCAAGCTGCTCGCCGAGGCCGGCTTCAAGGAGGGTACCCAGATCGAGCTCGGCGGCTATCCGGACCAGGATTCGGTGCAGCGTCAGGAGATCCTGATCGAGCAGCTGCGCAAGGCCGGCATCGGCGTGCGCTTCGTCAACGCCCCGATCGCGGAAGCTTCCGCCGCCTTCTTCGGCGCGGAGAAGAAGGGCGCCGGCCTGCTCTCGGCCTGGACCGGGCGGCCCGACCCGAGCCTGACTTACTCGCTGATGTTCACCAAGGACGCCTACTACAATGCCGGCCGCGCGCCGGTGCCGGCCGAGCTCGAGGCCGCGATCAAGGAATCGCGTGCATCTGAGGATATCGAGGTCAGGCGCAAGGCCTTCTCCACCGTGCAGCGGCTGGTGATGGAGAACGCCTTCGTCGCGCCGCTGGCGTTCCAGTTCGAGCTGGTCGCCATGAACAAGAAGGTGCAGGGCTATCGGCCGAACCTGCTCGGCAAGCCGAAATACGACGACGTTTGGTTGGAAGGCTGAACCATGGCGCGACGGTCACCAGTCAAGGTCGTCGGCAGCCGCCTCGTGCAGGCGCTGCCCGTGATCCTGCTCGCGACCTTCATGGTGTTCGCGCTGCTCAAGCTGGTGCCCGGCGACATCGCCGTGACGCTGGCGGGCGACAACGCGACCGACGCGCGGATCACCGAGATCAGGAGGATCTACGGCCTCGACCGCCCGTTCCTGGTGCAATACGGGGCCTGGCTCGGCAATGTCGCGCAGGGCGATCTCTCGCAATCGCTACTCACCGGCGAGAAGGTCGCGGACTCGATCAGCCGCGCGTTTCCGAACACGCTCCTGATCGTCGTGATCGCGCTGGTGCTGGCGCTGGTCACCGGCATCCCGATGGGCGTGATGGCCGCGATCAAGCCGAACGGCTGGATCGACAAGCTGATCAGCATGCTGGCGTCGCTCGGCGTCGCGGTGCCCGGCTTTTGGCTCGCGATGATCCTGGTGGCGGAATTCTCATTGAAGCTGAACTGGCTGCCGGCGACCGGCGCTAAATCCTTCAGCGCCTCGCCGGTCGATGCGATCAGGCATGCGCTGCTGCCGGGCATCGCGATCGCGGCTTACGGCATGGCCGAGGTCGCGCGCCAGCTGCGCGGCGCGCTGCTGGAGGTGCTGTCGTCGCAATATGTCCGCACCCTGCATGCCAAGGGGCTGTCGATGTCCCGCATCCTCTGGCAGCACGGCCTGAAGAATGTCGGCGTCAATCTGCTCACCATCATCAGCCTGTTGGTCAACCGCATGCTGGCGGCGACGGTGGTGATCGAGGCGGTGTTCGCGATTCCCGGCCTGGGCAGCCTGATCGTGCGCGGCGCGATCCAGCGCGATTTCCCGATCGTGCAGGGCGTCGTCTTCACCATGGTGGTGGTTGTCATCGCGGTGAATTTGATCGCCGATTTGCTGTGTGCTGCGGTCGATCCGAGGATCGAGCAATGACCGAGGTGGCGCTTGCTCCCCTGAAGGCACCGGCGAGGCCGACGCGGCTGCGCCGATTTGCGCGCTGGCTCGCCGGCGATCTCCGCGCGGCGCTGTCGATCCTGGTGCTCGTGGTGCTCGTCGTCGTCGCAATCGGTGCGCCCTGGATCGCGCCCTATGCGCCGACCGCACAGGACGTCAACAACATGCTGGCGCCGCCGGGGCCGGCCCATCTGCTCGGCACCGACGACCTCGGCCGCGACATCTTCTCCCGCCTGATCTACGGCGCGCCGGCCACCGTCTATGCCAGCCTGCTTGCGGTCGGCGTCGCGGTTCTGATCGGGCTGCCGGTCGGCCTGATCGCCGGCTATTTCGGCAGCTGGATCGACGACATCATCAGCCGCATCATCGACACCTTCCTGTCGTTCCCCGCCATCGTGCTGGCGATCGCCGTCACCGGCGCGCTCGGCATCGGGCTGACCAACGGCATGATCGCGGTCGGCATCACGATGTTCCCGGCGCTGGCCCGCATTGTCCGCGCCCGCACGCTGATCGTGCGGCAGGAGCTCTATGTCGATGCCTCCAGGGGATTCGGCGCGCCGACCTGGCATGTGCTGTGGCGCCACGTGCTGCCGAACACGCTGCAGCCGGTCATCGTGCAGGTGACGCTCTTGCTCGCCGCCGCGCTGCTGGCCGAGGCCAGCCTGTCGTTCCTCGGCCTCGGCATCCAGCCACCGGACCCGAGCTGGGGCGCCATGCTGGCGCGCGCCTATCAATACATGGAAATCGCGCCGGAGCAGATGTATGCGCCGGGCCTTGCCATTCTCGTCGTCTCCCTGGCGTTCAATGCGCTCGGGGAGTCCTTGCGTGTCGTGCTCGATCCGACCATGAAGGATCGTTGACTGTGAGACGTCGGCCGCTCGCGCACGATTTCTTCACCTCGCCCCGCTTGCGGGGAGAGGTAGCAAACTCACGGAATTGATCATGTCGTTCAAGAAATTGCTGATTGCCAACCGCGGTGAGATCGCGATCCGCATTGCCCGTGCCGCTGCCGACGGCGGCATCGCGACCGTCGCGATCTATCCCGCCGACGATGCCGCCTCGCTGCATGTCCGATCCGCCGACGCGAGCCACGAGATTCCAGGCCGCGGCGCGCGGGCCTATCTCGACATCGAGGCCGTCATCGCGGCGGCCAAGGCCGCAGGCTGCGATGCGCTGCATCCGGGCTACGGCTTCCTCAGCGAGAACACGCAACTCGCGCGGCGCTGTGCCGAGGAGAGGATCACCTTCGTCGGCCCGTCGCCGGAGGCGCTCGATCTGTTCGGCGACAAGGCCAAGGCAAAGGCGCTGGCGAAAAAATGCGGCGTCCCGATCATTGCCGGCACTTCGGGCGCGACCAGTCTGGACGAGGCAAAGGCGTTCTTCGCCGCGCTCGGCGCCGGCGCCGCCGTGATGATCAAGGCGATCGCCGGCGGCGGTGGGCGCGGCATGCGCGTGGTCGAGGATGCCGCCAAGCTCGACGAGGCCTATGCGCGCTGCCAGTCGGAGGCCAAGGCGGCGTTCGGCAGCGATGCGGTCTATGTCGAGCGGCTGATCCGCAAGGCCCGCCATATCGAGGTGCAGATCATCGGCGACCGCCATGGCGCCATCAGCCATCTCTGGGAGCGCGAATGCACCATCCAGCGCCGCAACCAGAAGCTGATCGAGGTGGCGCCGAGCCCGTCGCTGAGCGAGGGAATGCGCGCGCGCATCATCGAGGCGGCAAAGCAGCTCGCGTCCGCCGCGCGCTACGACAATCTCGGCACCTTCGAATTCCTGGTCGATGACGAAGCCGGGGAGAGCGAGGGTGCGTTTGCCTTCATCGAGGCCAATCCGCGGCTCCAGGTCGAGCACACCGTTACCGAAGAAGTGCTTGGCATCGACCTCGTGCGTTCGCAGCTCGCGGTCGCGGCCGGCGCCACGCTCGCTTCACTTGGGCTGGCGCAATCAGCGGTGCCGCTGCCGCGCGGCTATGCGATGCAGCTTCGCGTCAACATGGAAGTGATGGACGAGAAGGGCATCACAAAACCGACCGGCGGCACGCTCAGTGTGTTCGACCTGCCGTCCGGGCCCGGCGTTCGCGTCGATACGTTCGGCTATTCCGGCTACCGGACCTCTGCCGCGTTCGACTCGCTGCTGGCAAAAGTCATCGTGCATTCGCCGAGCCCAAAATGGACCGACGTGGTGCACAAGGCATCGCGCGCCCTGCGTGAATTCCGGATCGGCGGCGTCGCCACCAACATTCCGTTCCTCGGCGCGATCCTGGCGCATCAGAGCTTTGGGCGGAACAAGATCAGCACCAACTTCATCGACACCCATGTCGCGGCGCTGGTCGGCGCGGCGCAGGATCTCGCCGCACCATTGATCGAAGTGAGCGAAGCGACTGCGACCAAGGCCGTCGCCACTGAGGCGCCGCCCGAGGGATCGCTCCCGGTGCCCGCGCCGCTACAGGGCACCATCGTCGCAATCGAGGTCGCGGAGGGCGATCTGGTCCGTCCCGGCCAGCAGATCGCGGTGCTGGAATCGATGAAGATGGAGCATCTGGTCACGGCGCCGCATGGCGGCCGGGTGACCAGGATCGCGGGCGGCATCGGCGTCACCCTGATGCATGGCGAGCCGATCCTGTTCTTTGAGCCTGCCGAGGTCGACGGCCATCACGCGGCCGAGGAGGCCGCGATCGATCTCGATCACATCCGGCCTGATCTCGCCGAGCTGATCGCGCGCAAGGCGATCACGCTGGACGAGAACCGCCCGGCCTCGGTCGAGCGCCGCCGCAAGACCAACCAGCGCACCGCGCGCGAGAACATGGCGCAGCTGGTCGATGAGGGCTCGTTCGTCGAATATGGCTCGCTGGCGATCGCGGCGCAGCGCCGCCGCCGCAAGGTCGAGGACCTCATCAAGAACACGCCGGCCGACGGGCTGATCGCCGGCGTCGCCACCGTCAACGCAAAGGATTTCGGCGCCGACGGCGCGCGCTGCATGGTGATCTCCTACGACTACACCGTGCTCGCCGGCACGCAAGGGCACATGAACCACAAGAAGATCGACCGCATGCTCGGCCTCGCCGAGCAGTGGCGCATGCCGCTGGTGTTCTACGCCGAGGGCGGCGGCGGCCGTCCCGGCGATACCGACCGGCTCGGCATGACCGGCCTCGACGGCCCGTCCTTCGTGCAGTTCGCAAAACTCTCCGGGCTGGTGCCCGTGGTCGGCGTGGTCTCTGGCTATTGCTTCGCCGGCAACGCCGCGATGCTCGGCGTCTGCGATGTCATCATCGCGACCAGGAATGCCTCGATCGGCATGGGCGGTCCGGCGATGATCGAGGGCGGCGGGCTCGGCGTCTACCATCCGGCCGAGGTCGGCCCGGTCTCGTTCCAGTCGCCGAACGGCGTGATCGACATCCTGGTCGAGGACGAAGCCGAAGCGACCACGGTGGCGCAGAAATATCTGTCGTACTTCCAGGGCGCGGTGCAGGACTGGAAGGCGCCGGACCAGCGGCTGCTGCGCCGTGCGATTCCGGAGAATCGCCTGCGGGTCTACGATATCCGCAACGTCATCGACCTGATTGCCGACGAGGGCTCGGTGCTGGAGATCCGCAGGGATTTCGGCGTCGGCATGATCACCGCCTTCATCCGCATCGAGGGCAAGCCGTTCGGCCTGATCGCCAACAATCCAAAGCATCTCGGCGGCGCGATCGACGCGCCTGCCGGCGACAAGGCCGCGCGCTTCATGCAGCTATGCGACGCCTTCGACATTCCGATCGTCTCGCTATGCGACACGCCGGGCTTCATGGTCGGCCCCGAGGCCGAGAAGACCGCGATCGTGCGCCATGTCGCGCGGATGTTCGTCACCGGCGCCAGCATCACGGTGCCGCTGTTCGGTGTCGTGCTGCGCAAGGGCTACGGCCTTGGCGCGCAATCGATGATCGGCGGTGGCTTCCACGCCTCGTTCTTCACGGTGGCGTGGCCGACCGGCGAGTTCGGCGGCATGGGCCTCGAAGGCTATGTCCGCCTCGGCTTCCGCAAGGAGATGGAGGCGATCGCGGACCCGGTCGAGCGCGAAAAATATTTCCAGACCAAGGTCGCCGAGCTCTACGCCAACGGCAAGGCGGTCTCGATCGCCTCGGTGCTCGAGATCGACGAGGTGATCGATCCCGCCGACACCCGGCACTGGATCATGGCTGGCCTCCGCTCGGTGCCGAAGCCCGAACCGCGGACCCACCGCAAGCGGCCGTGCATCGATGCGTGGTGACTGAAGCGGAATGTGTAGGATGGGTAGAGCGAAGCGAAACCATCAATTCTTCATGCGCGGCGCAAATGATGGGTATCGCTTCGCTCCACCCATCCTACCGGGTGAATGCGGAGAGAGCTCACAAGTGGCGCAGCAAATTCAGTGTCGTCCCGGCGAAGGCCGGGACCCATAACCACCGATGGTCATTGTTGCACGGTGCTGGGGCCACAGCCTCCTCCAACAACCCAACCCTGTGGTTATGGGTCCCGGCCTTCGCCGGGACGACGGCGGTGGGTGTGGCTCGCGCTTCGCCTCAATACGCACGTTAGCCCAACCTCAACTCCGCATAGCTCTTCGCCGCCACCTCGTCGCACCGCGCGCGATACGCCGGTGCGCTGCCGCTGTAGCGGGCGACGATGCGGGTTTGCTTGCCCTCGACGTTGCGGTTGATGCCGGTCATCCAGGAATCGACCTCGTTGGAAAGCAAGCCTGTGCCGAGCGCTTTTACATGCTCGGTCCAGTCGGCGGTGCCTTCAGGCGTGGCGTCGAGGAAGCTCAGGCCTCTCTCCTGAGCGAAGCGGATCAGCCCGGTGACCCAGTCGACGCTGTATTCGATGCTGCGCGGGATATTGCCGAGCGCGGTGTGCGGGCCCATCAGCATCATCATGTTGGGGAAGCCGTCGACCATCAGCCCGAGATAGGTTTCCGGGCCGTGCGTCCATTTCTCCTTCAGCCGCGCACCGTGCGCGCCGCGGAAATCGATCCTGTCGAAGCTGCCGGTGATGGCATCGAAGCCGGTGGCGTAGATGATGATGTCGAAGGCGTAGTCCCTGTCGGTCGTCCGGATGCCCTCGGGCGTGATCCGCTCGATTGGCGTCTCCTTGATATCGACGAGCTCGACATTGTCGCGGTTGTAGACCTCGTAGTAGAAGGTCTCGAGCGGCAGCCGCCGCGTGCCGAAGCCGTGGTTCTTCGGGATCAGCATCTCGGCGACCGCCTGGTTCTTCACGCGCTGACGGATCTTGCGCGCGACGAAATCGCTGATCGTCGCATTCGCAGCGCGGTCGATCAGGATATCCTTGAAGTTGCCCTGCCAGATGCCAAACCCGCGTTCGCCATAGAGCTTCTCGTAGAACGCCTCGCGCTCCGCCTCGCTCACCTCGAAGGCGCCGCGCGGATCAGGGGTATGCACGAAGCAGGCGAACGTCTCCTTGCAACGCGCGAAGATCTTGGGATAGCCGGCCTTGATCCTGGCTTGCGTCTCGGCGTCGATCTTGCCGTTGTGCAGCGGCGCCGCCCAGTTGGCGGTGCGCTGGAACACGGTGAGATGCCCGACCTCGCCGGCGATGGTCTGGATGGTCTGGATGCCGGTCGCGCCGGTGCCGATCACGGCGACGCGCTTGCCGGTGAAATCCACTTTCTGCTTCGGCCAGCGCGCGGTGTGGAACGATTGGCCCCTGAAATCGTCGCGGCCCTCGATGCGCGGCAGGGTCGGCGTCGACAACGGACCGATCGCGGTGATCAGGAAGCGGCAGGCGTGCTGCGCGCCGCTCTCCAGCGTGATCCGCCAGCTTCGCGTGTCGTCCTGGTAGATCGCTGATGTGACCCGGCTCTCGAACTGGATGTCGCGGCGCAGGTCGAACTTGTCGGCGACATAGTTGCAGTAGCGCAAGGTCTCGGGCTGGCCGGCGAAATGCTCCGACCATTCCCATTCCTCGAGCAGCTCCTTCGAGAACGAATAGCCGTAGGAATAGCTCTCGGAATCGAAACGTGCGCCGGGATAGCGGTTCCAATACCAGGTGCCGCCGACGCCGGTGCCGGCCTCGAACACGCGCGCGCTAAGACCAAGCTCGCGCAGCCGATAAAGCTGGTACATGCCGGACAGGCCGGCGCCGATGATGACGACGTCGTGGTCCAGCGCAGCCGTCGGGGCGGTGTTGTCCTGGCGCAATTCGGCCACCTGTCGTTGCTCCCTGATGGATTGATTGCCGGCAAGGCTAACCGGTCTTCCTGCTGCCGACAAACATCGAACAGCGGGGCAGCTATCGGGATTTGCCGGGTGCGTCGGGTTGCGCGCATTCCGCGCGGCGGACTGTCCGCCCGGCGGCTTTACTCGGCCGCGGGATTCCCTCTATCGTCGGCCGACACAACGATCGCCCGCCAAGCGGCGACGGAACCTGTGGGAGTGAGGCGATGGGAGAGGCGCTGCGCAGGCCGAAGTCTACGGACGTCAGCAATCCCCGGCTCTATCAGGACGACACCTGGCGGCCGCTGTTCGCGCAGCTCCGCCGCGACGATCCCGTGCATTATTGCGAGGCGTCGGCCTACGGCCCGTACTGGTCGGTGACGCGCTACGACGACATCTTCGCGGTTGAGATCGATCACCAGAACTATTCGTCGGCCTCCGAGCTTGGCGGTATCCAGGTCGCGGACCAGCCGAAGGGGCAGGAGCGGCCGAGCTTCATCCGCATGGACCCGCCCGGCCACACCGCGCAGCGTCGCACCGTGGCGCCGATCGTGGCGCCGTCGAATCTCGCCAATTTCGACACCCTGATCCGCCAGCGCACCTCAGCCGTGCTCGACGCGTTGCCGCGCAACGAGACCTTCGACTGGGCCGAGCGGGTCTCGGTCGACCTCACCAACATGATGCTGGCGACGCTGTTCGATTTCCCATCTGACGACCGCGCCAAGCTGACCTGGTGGTCGGATGTCGCGATCGCCAACGTCGAATCCCCCGACGCAGTGGTGCATTCGGAGGCTGAACGCACCGCCGAACTGGTCAAGATGGGAGAATATTTCCGCAAGCTATGGGACGCGCGGATCGATGCGCCGCCAACTTTCGACCTGATCTCGATGCTGGCGCATTCGCCGGCGACGCGGAATCTGGAGCCGCGCGAGTTCATCGGCACGATCGGGCTGTTGATCGTCGGCGGCAACGACACCACGCGCAATTCGATGTCGGCCGGCCTGATGGCGCTGTGCGAGAACCCGGAGCAGTTCGAGCTGGTCCGCGCGAGGCCGGAGCTGATCCCGAACCTGGTCTCCGAGACCATCCGCTACCACACGCCGGTGCTGCACATGCGCCGCACCGCACGCAACGATGTCGAGCTTGCCGGCCGCCGGATCAGCAAGGGCGACAAGGTCGTGATGTGGTACATCTCCGGCAACCGCGACGAGGATAAGATCGAGCGTGCCGACGAATTCATCATCGACCGCGCCAAGCCGCGTCAGCATCTCGCCTTCGGCGCCGGCGTCCACCGCTGCGTCGGCGACCGCCTCGCCGAGCAGCAGCTGCGCATCCTCTGGGAGGAGGTCCTGGCGCGCGATCTGCGTTTTCAGATGATGGGCCCGCCGCAAAGGCTCTATTCCAATTTCATCCGCGGTATACGAAGCTTGCCGGTGAGAATCGTGAATTGAAGGTGTGATTTGTCATTCCGGGGCGATGCGAAGCATCGAACCCGGAATCTCGAGATTCCGGGTCTGGTCCTTCGGACCATCCCGGAATGACGGGATCATCAAGAACAAGGAATCGGAATGAACGATCCCGTTGACGTCCTGATCATCGGCGCCGGCGCGTCCGGCGCTGCGGTGGCCTGGAGCCTCGCCGATACCAAGATGCACATCCTCTGCCTCGATCAGGGCGGCTGGATGAATCCGGCCGAATATCCGAGCACCGGGCGCGACTGGGAGGCGAAGTTCTACGGCGAGTGGTCGTCCAGCCCGAACGTCCGCCGCCGGCCCGAGGACTACCCGATCAACGACGACAATTCGCCGATCAAGGTCGTCAACTTCAACGCCGTCGGCGGCTCGACGGTGATGTACACCGCGCACTGGCCGCGGCTGCATCCGTCCGACTTCAAGGTGAAGACGCTCGACGGCGTCGCCGACGACTGGCCGATCGATTACGACGCGCTCACCCCGTTCTTCGAGGAGAACGATCGGATGATGGGCGTCTCAGGCCTGTCGGGCGATCCGCTGTCGCCGCTGAGCCACCCGCCGATGCCGCAGCAGCCGCTCGGACTATCGGGCCCGCTGATCGGCAACGCCATGAACAAGCTTGGCTGGCACTGGTGGCCGTCGGACACGACGGTGGCGACGATGGATTACGAGGGCAGGGCGCGCTGCATCAATCTCGGCCACTGCACGCCGGCCTGCGCGCAGGGTGCCAAGGCCTCGACCGACATCACCTACTGGCCGCACGCGGTCCGCGCCGGGGTCGAGCTCAAGACCCATTGCCGGGTGCGCGAGATCCTGACCAACGAGCACGGCATGGCCTCCGGCGTCGTCTATTACGACAAGGACGGTGTCGAGCAGTTTCAGCCGGCCGAAGTCGTCATCATCGCCTGCAACGGTGTCGGCACGCCGCGGCTGCTGCTCAATTCGGCGTCGGGCAAATTCCCGAATGGCCTCGCCAACTCGTCGGGCCTGGTCGGCAAGAACCTGATGTTCCACCCCTACGCGCAGATTTACGGCTTCGTGAAGGAGCCGACCGACAGCAACCGCGCGCCGCCGACCTGCCTGTGGAGCAAGGAGTTCTACGACACGGATCTGTCGCGCGGCTTCGTCCGCGGCTACGGCATCCAGTTCGGCCGCGGCGCCGGGCCGGTGTTCGAGGCGGTCGCGAGCGAGCAGAAGGGCATCCTGCCCTGGGGCAAGGATCATCACCGCGTGTTCCGCAAGCTCAACGGCCATCGTCTCGCGGTATCGGCGATCTGCGAGGATCTGCCGGAGGAGCACAACCGCGTCACGCTCGATCCCGTGCTGAAGGACAGCCACGGCATCCCCGCGCCGAAGATCGACTACACGATCAGCGCGAACAGCCGGAAGATGATGAACCACGGGCTGGCGCGCGGCCGGGAGATTCTCGAGGCCGCCGGCGCCACCGACATCTGCATCAACGATCCGATCCCGTGGGGCGGCTGGCATCTGCTCGGCACCGCGCGGATGGGCACCGATCCGGCGCGCTCCGTGGTCAACGAATGGGGCCGCTCGCACGACGTGAAGAACCTCTTCATCGTCGACGGCAGCATCTTCGTCACCTCGGGCGGCGTGAACCCGACCTCCACCATCCAGGCCCTTGCGCTCTACATCGCCGACCAGATGAAGCAGCGCCTCGCCAATCTGTTCGACTGAGACCGCCAGAGACCGACATGTCTGATAGCAATGAACTGACTGCAGCCCAGCGCGCCGATCTGCGCACCGTCGCCGCGATGATCGTTCCCGCAAGTGACGAGTACAAGGTGCCGGGGGCGGACGATGCCGCGATCCAGGCGGACATGCTGGCAACGCTCGGCCGCGACACCGCGCTGGTCGCGCGGGCGCTGGATCATCTGGCTGATCTTGCGGGCCGGCCGCTCGCCGAGCTCGACGATGCCGGGCGCGATGCGGTAGCGCAGGAGTTTCGCGCCCGTGGCGGCGCGGCAGCGGCAACGCTCGTCCGCGTAGTGCTGCAATGCTACTACCGCGACGACCGCGTGCTGCGCTCGCTCGGCCTCGAGCTGCGCGCGCCGTTTCCCAAAGGTCATGTGCTGCCGGAGGGCGACTGGTCGCTGCTCGATCCGGTCCGGGAGCGCGGCGGGTTGTTGCGGCGGGCGCCCTAACCAGTCGGGCAGGTGCCGTAACCACTTGCGGCGCGGGGAGCCGGTCACCATCTGAGGAGACCAAAGGACTCTCGCCATGCTGGATATTACCTCAGATACCGCCGGTGACACGCCGTCACCGCGAACGGCCGATGCTGCCCAGGATAACGACCGGGCTCTGCTGGATGCTTATTCCAATGCCGTGATCGACGTCACCGACCGCGTCGGCCCCGCCGTGGTCAGGGTCGAAACCGGGCCGAAAGTGCGCAATGCGCGCGAGCGCGGCGGGCTCGGCTCGGGCATCGTGATCTCGCCAGACGGGTTCGTGCTGACCAACAGCCATGTGGTCGGATCGTCGAAGGAGATCCGCCTGCGCGACACCGAGGGCTTCGTCACCGACGCCCATGTGCTCGGCGTCGATCCCGACACCGATCTCGCGCTGCTGCGGGCCGACGGCGCGCGCGATCTGCCTTACGCGTCGCTCGGCAACTCCAAGACGCTGCGGCGCGGCCAGCTCGTGGTCGCGATCGGCAATCCGCTCGGCTTCGAATCGACGGTCACCGCCGGCGTGGTCTCCGCGCTCGGCCGCTCGATCCGCTCGGTGAGCGGGCGGACCATCGAGGACGTGATCCAGACCGATGCCGCGCTCAACCCCGGCAATTCCGGCGGACCCCTGGTGTCGTCGAAGGGCGAGGTGATCGGCATCAACACCGCGATCATCAACGGCGCGCAGGGCATCTGCTTTGCGGTCGCCAGCAACACCGCGCAGTTCGTGCTGTCGGAGATCATCCGCCACGGCTATGTCCGCCGCGCCTATATCGGCGTCGCCGGCCAGACCGCGCCGGTGCCGCGGCGACACGCGGTGCTCGCCGGCGTCGAGAACAAGATGGGCGCGCTGTTGATGCAGATCGAGCCGGACAGCCCGGCCGCGCGCGCCGCGCTGCTGCCGGGCGATGTCGTGATCAGGCTCGACGGCATCGAGATCAACGGCGTCGACGATCTGATCCGCGCGCTCGATCACAGCCGGATCGACCGCACCCTGTCGATGGACGTGCTCCGCCTCGGCCGCCTGCGCGCGATCGAAATCCATCCGATCGAGCGCAAGCCCGCGAAGCAGTGATGCTCTCGTCGCGCGTGATGCACCCTTTCCCTTTGTGGGAGAGGGTCGCTTCGCGCAGCGAAGCGGGGTGAGGGGTCTCTCTCCGCGGACAGATACCGGGCGGCTCCAGCAACAACCCTAAGCCCCATGGTTCCTGCCTAGTTCAACGCAAACCAGACCTTGGCAACAAACGTCGCGCCGCACCAGTTCGAGGTCAGACCATCCGGGTTGGTAGCGAGATTCACACGGCCGCCTGGCTGCGCATTTGGATCGCCTGTAAAGACAAAGCAGTTTTCCTTCGTCAGATTGGTGTCGTAGTAGCGCAGGTCGAAGTTGAAAGCCTTGTGGGTGAAGGTCACGCCTGCCTGCCAATTGAGATAGGAAGGTAAAGGGAATCCGCCGAGTTGCTGGCGTTGATTGCCGAACCAGGAATAGCCGGCAGCGGTCGTGAAGGATATGGTTACGTCGTGCGGCAGCAATCGGCTCGGCACATCATAGCCGACGCCACCTGCCACATATTGGCTCCAAGCGCCGGTGTTCGAGACATTCGGTGAATAGGCGTAGCCCGCGGCGAGGCGGACTTGATCGCTGATTTTTCGATCGCCGCGGATGACCGTCTCCCAATAATTGATTCCGTTGGTCTCGCCGGGAAGCCGTTCTCCGGGATAAGCGAAATAGGTCACGCCAAAATCGAAATCGATGGTTGCGAACGTCGGACGGATACCGGCGGCGTAGGTGAATTCGGCGGCTGGCTGTGTCGGCAGGTTGACGGTGGCGACCGTTGTGCCGGCGTATAGCTGGCCCCATCTTGCTTCCAGGGCGGCGCCGACCGCAGGCCCATGATCGGACAATGTAACGCCGCGATAGATGTAGTCGGACGCAAGTCCCGCGCGGGCGCTGAATTCCAGTTCGTTCGAAGACGTCGTGTGGTTGGTGTCGGCTGCCGACCATCCGCGATTACCAAGGCCGATTGCTCCGGCTGAGCTGGGGGCTTGGCCATAAGCGAGATCGCTGATCGAAAGCACAAGCGATAGCGCGACCAACCCCGTGATCGAGCGACCACTTGTTGCGTCCTTTCGCTGCCGCACTGTCGCTTACCCTCCAAGAGCTACCGCGACGCCAACCAGTGCACTACCCACAGCCACCATCGAAAGCCCTGCCATCCAAGGTCGCAACCCGCTACGTACTCCAAATGCGCAACCACAGCAGAACAGCATCACGATGGCGACAACGTAGGTCACATGCAAGGCTAATCTGGGGTCGCGCAGCAGTACGAACGGAATTGTCAGCGGAAAGGTCGAAAGGAAACTCAATAAGCAAAGGCCCAGCGCTCCCGTCCAGTCGCGCTTCGTCAGCGTTGGGCCAAGGACCGGCTCAGGCATTTGCTGCAAAGTCTTCCGGAACACTTCCAATTGGTCCAGAGGTAGGATCGCCGCCAATTGAGTCGGCAATGCATCTGAGATGATGCGCTGCGCAGTTTCGGGATCGGGCGCCTGCCTGATTGCGCGGAGCGTCAAAGCCTTGTCTCCCCGGTCATTGATACGAGCCAGAAGATAAAGACCGCCGTCAACAATACCCCAGGCTAGATTGCAGCCTAGCGCTCCCATCAGCATCGTACGAATGTTGATGCCAGCACCCGATGCGATACTCAGCGAGCAGATGAAGGTAAGGGCCATAATCAGACCGAATAAGGTCTCCGAGATCCGTTCCATCGGATCCAGTACGCGTCGAGGTGCTAAGGCGTCTGACATGAAATCATCTCCCGCTGGCCTTCCTACGGATAAGGCATCGGCTGATGTTCAGCTTGTGGTCCAACACATGACCTATCCCGGGATGTCATTTTGACTTATCGAGCAGTCTGCCCATCCTCCGCTGGGTTCTTTGGTCGGTCTTGCGATAAGTCAATCTATCGGCCCATCGGCGGGCTGACCCAGATGTGCGCATTCGGCCCCTCTCGGACTTGCGGCAATATCCGCTTTCGCGCTCCCGTCAGCGCCGTACCCGCGTCAGCCGTTGGTCACGCGTCGGGTGCTTGCCCGCCGAGTCTCCCTTGCAGTGCCATGGGGTGAGAGTTTTTGGCCGCAATCGTGACGGACGCGGCGGCGTATTTCAGGAACTCGGAATAATAGAATTATCGGGCGGCTCACCTTCGAAGGAAGTTCCACGCGCAGTGGTGGCGGCAGGGGCGTTTCGAATGCGCAAGCATTGGAGCCGGGTGAAGGGCTCGATCCGCGAACTCGTCTGCGGAGAGGCCCCCTCATCCGGCGCTTCGCGCCACCTTCTCCCACAGGGGAGAAGGGTGGCCGTGTCGTCTCTAACCTTAAATCCTGTATCCGCACGTACGCACCAACGGCTCAAGCCGCTGGGGTTCTGACGACTGGCGAAGCGGCTAACTTCTTCATCAAGACGTGCCGCCCACCCTTCAGCGATCTCGCGCCACAGAACGTGGATACCGTTCCTCCTGGCTTGCCTTAGTTCGCGGGTTTTTTCCTATTTTCGATGTCGTCTATTGACCCTCGGCGCCGCCTCCTAAGCGGCGTGCGCTTGACGTACGGCCGCTATCCCCGTTCGGCGCATTCCCTTATGGTCGGCCACATGGATATAGCCGGCTTCGACCTCAACTTGATGAAGGCCTTCGATGCGCTGTACGCGGAGCGCCACGTGACGCGCGCTGGATCGCGGATCGGCCTCAGCCAGTCGGCGATGAGCGGAGCGCTCACGCGCTTGCGAGAGCTTCTTGGGGACGAGCTCTTCGTGCGAACGCCTTCAGGCATGCAGCCAACGCCCCGCGCCCATGACCTTGCTGGTCCCGTCTCGGATGCGCTCCGGCTTCTCCGGAGCGCGCTACAGGCCGATAGCTTCGATCCCGCGACGGCCGACAATACCGTCACGCTCGCGATGAGCGACTATGCGGCGTTCGTCCTGTTGCCGCCGCTCATGGCCCTCCTCAGCATCGACGCCCCGCACATCAACGTGCGGGTCTGCGGGATGTTCGGACGAGAAGAAGCTATCACGCTGCTCGACAGCGGCGAGGCGAACCTCGCGATCGGTTTCCCCGTCGAGACGTCGGCGCGCATCATCAGCAGCCCGCTCTTTTTTGAGAGTTTCGCCTGCGTCGTGCGGGAGGGACACCCGGCGTTCGCGGATGGTCCGAGCCTCAAGGCTTTCGCAGCGGCGCCGCATCTTCTGGTCTCTCCGGAAGGCGACCGCTCCGGGATCGTCGATCTGAGGCTTGCCGATCTCGGCCTCGAACGGCGCGTCGTACTGAGCCTGCCACAATTCCTGGCCGCCCCTTTCGTGATCGCCGGGACCGACCTCGTCGCGACGCTGGCCTCCCGGGTCGCACGAAGGTTCGCTGGTACCGGAGCAGGCATAGCGATTTATGATCCGCCGCTCGAACTGCCTACCTGGCCACTCCACCTGATGTGGCACCGGCGGGCGGATACGCATGGGGCTATTGCCTGGCTGCGCGGCATTATCACCAAAATCGCCGCCTCGGCTTGACGCCATCGGCGCGATCGATAGCGCCACATCAGAACTCGCGATTTCCATCCGTATTGCCGTTCCGCTTTGTTGGATTCACCGAAATTGAAGGGTGATCGACATGCGAGTTTTGGTAACAGGCGCGACTGGCTTGATCGGCGGTGCGGTAGCGCACCGATTGAAAGAGGGAGGCCATGAAGTCGTGGGACTCGCCCGGTCGGAAGCGAGCGCGACCAAGCTGCTCGACCGAGGTTTCGTGGCGAAGATAGGTGAGCTTGCCGACCCGGTGAGCTTGGCCTCGGCGGTGCGGCGCGTGGACGCCGTCGTCCATGCCGCTTCGCCCAACGATCAGAACGCTGCGTCTCTCGATGAGATTGCGACGCGCGCGATCCTCGAATCCCAGCGCGGAACGGGTAAGCGCTTCATCTATACCAGTGGCAGCTTGGTCTACGGCTCCACGGGTAACACGTCAGTCACCGAGCGCACTCCACTGAACCCGGTCGAGATGGTCCGCTGGCGCCAGGCCCTGGAACGCGAGATCCTCGCGGCCGAAGCCGGGGGCGTCCATCCGGTCGTTATCCGGCCTGCCTGGGTATATGGCAACTGGGGCGGCGCCGCGATGATGATGGTCGCAGCGGCCAAGGAACATGGTGCGGCGCTTCATGTCGGTGACGGTCAAAATCGCTGGTCGACCGTGCATGCCGACGATCTGGCCGATCTCTATGCGCTCGCGCTCGAGCGGGCACCGGCGGGATCCGTCTTCAATGGCGCGCACGGTTCGGCGCCGCGGCTCATCGAGATCGCACGTGCAGCGAGCGAGTTGGGCGGTGCCGGGGGCCGAGTAGCGGCATGGCCGCTCGAAGAGGCGCGCAAGGTCCTCTGGGGTTTCGCCGATGCGATCGCCTCCGATCAGATCATCTCGGGCGAGAAGGCGAAGCGCGAACTCGGCTGGAATCCTTCGCGGGGATCGATCATCGACGAGTTACGCGCTTATGCGTTGGCGGTCGCTTAAGTCATGCACCTAATATTCATTATGCTGCTTGCCGTTGCCTTCGCCAGTGCAGGTCTGTTCAATGCGATCGCGACGTCGACGACGCGGAGCAACTTTGTTCGATGGGGGTATCCCGCGTGGTGGTGCCGGGTCACCGGCGGATTGGAGATATCGGCCGCGATCCTGGTCGCCATACCGGCAACCCGTGCAGCAGGCTTGATCCTCTGCGCCGTCATTCTCGCGGCGGCAGCTTTGACCATTCTGCGACATCGGGAGTTTTCCCACCTCGTACCGATCGGTTGCTTCGCTGCCTTGCTCCTGATGGCGAGTCGGATTTCCTGAAAGATCGGCGGCTCCGGGCACTTGAGGAGGCTGCCGATCGGCTTGAAATGCCCAAGGGGCACTGGGAGCGTTGCGCAATTTCGGAATAATAGAAGATATCGCTGAGTTGCCCGACGTGTCAAGTCGCTTGTCCGAGGGCCAGCGGCTGCCCTGCTACTTTGCATGGGGTTGTTTTCGATGTTTTGGCGGCGGTCATCCGGCGCGGACTTGTGTCCGCGCGACCTTCTCCGACGAGGAAAGGGAGAGGAGCCCGCGGCTCCGCTACCGCAGCGCTGCGAGCAGCTCGTCGGGCTGCTCGACCATCATCATGTGGCCGGCGCCGGGCAGCACCACGGTGCGGGCATTCGGTGTCGCGGCGGCGAGCGCCTTGCCGGCCTTGGCGGGGGTCATCATGTCGCGCTCGCCGAGGATGAAGGTCGCGGGCACCTTGACCGCGGCGGCTGCGGTCAGGGCGTTCTGATAGGCGTTGCAGGCGTTGAGGTCGTTGTACAGCACGCCCGGCTTCGCCTCCTGCAGCACCCGCTGCGCGCCCTGGTGCATCCACAGGCCCGGCGCGAGGCTGCCGCCGAGCTCTGCCTTGAAGCCGAGGCCCCAGATCGAGACCATGTCGATCGCCGCGACATCATTGGCTTCGGCGGCCTTCAAGAGATCGGGGCCGACCGTCATAGTCGCGGCGGTGCCGATCAGCGCGAGGCCGGAGACCTTGTCGGGATGCCGCGCCGAGGTTTCGATCGCGATCAGCGAGCCCATCGAATGGCCGATCAGCCGCGCCTTCGATGCGCCGGCTGCCGTGATCAGCGCCGCGATCCAGTCGGCCATCTCGGCGATGGTCTTCAGCGGCTTGCCGGCGGAGCGGCCATGGCCCGGCAGGTCCGGCGCCAGCACGGAGAATCCGTGATGGGCGAACCAGCGGCTGTGCAGCGACCAGGTCGAAGAGTCGAAGCCGGCGCCGTGGATCATCACCACCGCCGGCAGCGACGGGTCGAACGGCCTGCCGCCGGTCGCGATGAAGGTGTCTGATCCGTTCACGGAAAGCTGCATGGTCAGGTCCTTTGCGAGGCGCGCAGCGCCTGGCCGAGATCGTCGATGATATCCTGCGCGGTTTCGATGCCGACCGAGAGCCGCACCAGTTCCTCGCCGATGCCGGCGGCCTTGAGCTGCCCGGCATCCATCTGCTGGTGCGTGGTGCTGGCGGGATGGATCACCAGCGTCTTGGCATCGCCGACATTGGCGAGATGGCTGATCAGCTTCAACGACTCGATGAACTTCTTGCCGGCGGCGCGGCCGCCCTTGATGCCGAAGCTGACGATCGAGCCGGCGCCGCGCGGCAGCAGCTTCTTGGCCAGCGCGTAATCCGGATGCGTCTCCAGCGAGGGATGCAGCACCCAGTCGACCGCCTTGTTCGCGGCGAGGGCGTCCAGCACCGCGTGGGTGTTGCTGACGTGGCGGTCCATGCGGACGCCGAGCGTCTCGATGCCCTGCAGCAGCTGGAAGGCGTTGGTCGGCGACAGGCAGGCGCCGAAATCGCGCAGGCCCTCGGTGCGGGCGCGCATGATGAAGGCGGCCTTGCCGAACTGCTCGTCGAAGACGATGCCGTGATAGCCGGCATAGGGCTCGGTGAGCTGCGGGAATTTGCCGGAGGCGCGCCAGTCGAACCGGCCGCCGTCGACGATCACGCCACCGATCGCGATGCCATGGCCGCCCATCCACTTGGTCGCCGAGTTCATCGTGATGTCGGCGCCGAGCTCGATCGGTTGGCTGAGATAGGGCGTCGCAAAGGTGTTGTCGATCAACAGCGGGATCTTCGCATTATGCGCGATCTCCGCGACCGCAGGGATATCGAGCACCTCGAGCCCGGGATTGCCGATGGTCTCGCCGATCACGAGGCGGGTGTTCGGCTTGATCGCGGCACGGAATTCGTCGAGCGCACGCGGCTTCACGAACGTCGTGGTGATGCCGAACCGCGGCAGCGTGTGCGCCAGCAAATTGATGGTGCCGCCATAGAGCGAGGCGGAGGCGACGATATGGTCGCCGGCATTGAGCAGCGTTGCGATCGCCAGATGCATCGCGGCCATGCCGCTGGCGGTGCAGATCGCGCCGACGCCGCATTCAAGCGCGGCGATGCGCTCTTCCAACACAGCGGTCGTCGGGTTGGAGATGCGGGTGTAGATGTGGCCGGCACGTTCGAGGTTGAACAGCGCCGCGGCGTGGTCAGCGTCCTGGAACACGTAGGACGTGGTCTGATAGATCGGAACCGCGCGCGCGCCGGTCGCGGGATCGGGGCGCTGGCCGGCGTGCAGGCTCAGGGTTTCGAAGGCAGGCGGCTTGGGTGCGGGCATGCGAAACTCGTCAGGTCAGTCGATGGGGGTGATATCTGTGCCGGTTTACACGTGAACTGCGGTGCGAACGCGGCCGACATTGCCGAACACGCGCAAATAGCGCTCGACCTCGGAGGGGATGCCGGTCGCCTTCTCCGGATTGTCGGAGAGCTTGACGGCCGGGCGTCCGTCGACCGACGTCACCTTGCAGACGATCGAGATCGGGTCGAGCTCGGCGGTGCCATCCGGCGCGCAGCCGACGAAATCGTTGGTGAGGTTGGTGCCCCAGCCGAAGCTGACGCGCACGCGCCCCTTGAAATGGTGAAACGTCTCCTCGATCGAGCCGACATCCATCGCGTCGGAGAACACCAGCAGCTTCTCCTTGGGGTCGCGGCCCTTCTGCTTCCACCATTTGATGATCTCTTCGCCGGCCGTGATCGGCGGCGCGCTGTCGGGTCGAAAGCCGGTCCAGTCGGCGACCCAATCCGGCGCGTCGCGCAGGAACGGCTTGGTGCCGAAGGCGTCGGGCAGTGCGATCAGCAGGTTGCCGCCATAGGTGTGGCGCCATTGATCGAGGATGCGATAGGGCGCCCAGCGCAGCGCCTCGTCGTCATTGGCGAGCGCGGCGGCGACCATCGGCAGCTCATGCGCGTTGGTGCCGATCGCCTCGAGGTCGTTGTCCATCGCGAGCAGCACGTTCGACGTGCCGGTGAAGGAGGGGCCGAGGCCTTCCTTCACCGCCTCGACGCACCAGCGCTGCCAGAGGAAGCCGTGGCGGCGGCGTGTGCCGAAATCGGACAGCCGCAAGCCGTCCAGCTTGCGCAGCCGTTCGACCTTGGCCCACAGCTTCGCCTTGGCGCGCGCATAGAGCACGTCGAGCGCGAAGCGGCCGTAGGTCTTGGTCGCCGCGCGCGAGCGCAGCTCGTTGAGGATCGCGAGCGCCGGGATCTCCCACATCGTGGTGTGGGTCCACGGCCCGTGGAAATGCAGCTCATACTGGCCGTCGACCTTGTGCAGCTCGTAGTCGGGCAGCCGGAAGGTCGAGAGCCAGTTGATGAAATCGGGCGAGAACATCTGGGTCTTGCCGTAGAACGTGTTGCCGGCGAGCCAGATCAGCTCCTTCTTGGTGAAGCGGATGGTGCGGGCGTGGTCGAGCTGGGCGCGCAGCTCGGCCTCGTCGATGACCTCGGCGAGCCGGATATGGGTCGAGCGGTTGATCACCGAAAAGGTCGTGCGGGTGTCCGGATAGCATTCCCGGATCATCTGCTGCATCAACAGCTTGTAGAAATCGGTGTCCAGCAGGCTGCGCACGATCGGGTCGAGCCGCCAGCCGTGGTTGTAGGTCCGGGTCGCGATATCTGTCACGGTCATGCGGGAACCTTAGCCTGCCGGGCGCCGCCCGCCCAGTGGGTATCGGGCGGAACATGGCAGGTCAGCGCGCTATGGTCTGCCGTATACGGCCGACCGTGGCGGTGACATCGGTCCAGACCGGCTTGTCAGGGGCAAATTGCCGCCGGAGGAAGGTGACGAGCTCGGCGACCTGGCCGTCGCTCATGCTGTCCTTGAACGCCGGCATGTAGCCCAGATCGGTCACGGCCGGCTTGGCGATGCCGTGCAGGATCACCTGGATCAGATTGTCGGGCGCGTCGCTGTGCAAATTGCTGTTGAGTGCCAGCGACGGCCGGCTGCCGAACAGCGGCGGGCCGCCGACCTCATGGCAGACCGCGCAGGCGCCTTGATAGATCCGCGCGCCGGTCGAGGCTGCCGTGGTCACAACGGTGCCGGCTTCGAGCTTGGCTGCCATGGCGTCGTGGGCCGGCCGATCAGCGGTCTCGTTGAACGAGGCGAGGTAGACCGCCATCGCGCGGATGTCCTGATCGGGCAGCGCGGCGAGCTCCTGCACGACCGGCGCCATCGGCCCTGCGGCGACGCCGTGCAGGCGGGACTCGCCGGTGCGCAAATAGGCGTAGAGCTCGTCCTCGCTCCAGGGGATCGGCGCCTTCGACAGCGACGTCAGCGCCGGCGCCTCCCAGCCCTCGGCGAAGCCGCCGGCGAGATAGGCCGCTTGCCGCTCGGCACCGAGCGCATTGCGCGGCGAGTGGCAGGCGCTGCAATGGCCGAGACCTTCGATCAGATAGGCGCCGCGATTCCAATTCGCTGACTTCGATGGATCGGGCTGGAATGCCTGCGCCTGATGGAACAGCGCATTCCATCCGGCGAGCAGCGGCCGCAGGTTGAACGGAAAGGCGAGCGCGTTGGCCGGCGTTTCGGCGCGCGCCGGCGCCTGCGCCATCAGATAGGCATAGAGCGCCTGCAGGTCGGCATCGCTGGTCCTGGCGAAGTGCGTGTACGGGAACGCCGGATAGAGATGGCGCCCATCGCGATGGATGCCCTCGCGCATCGCACGCTCGAAGGCGGGATAGGACCAGGCGCCGATGCCGGTGTCGACATCGGGCGTGATGTTAGTCGTGAAGATGGTGCCGAACGGCGTCTCGAGCGGCCGACCGCCGGCGTTCAGGATGCCATGTTCCGAGGTGTGGCAGACGGCGCAGGCGCCGAGGGCCGCGAGCTCCTTGCCGCGCGCGACCGTCGCGGCGGAATACACCGAAGCGTCGGGCCGGGCGATCGGCGCGATCGCGCGCCACGGCAGCACGGCTGCGCCGATGCCGACCGCCGCTGCGCAGATCGCTGCAATGCCGGCAAGGATCCCCCCGCGCTTTGCAAAGGGGTTCTGCCATCTGTTGCGGTCGGCCGTCTGCGCAGGCGGCGGGAGCGGGGCGGGCGCGACCGGTTGCTCGCCGCGCAATCCCTTCAAAATGCGCTCCGGCGTGAACGGCAACTCGCGGAAGCGGACGCCGGTTGCGTCATAGATCGCGTTGGCGATCGCGGCGGCGCTCGGCACCGAAGCGGACTCGCCGACGCCGAGCGGCGGCTGGTCCTGTCGCGGCAGCATCAGCACGTCGATCTTGGGCAGCTCCGGGAATTTGATGATGGGGTAAGCACCCCATTCCCGCGCCGTCACTGCGCCGCGCTCGAAGGAGACCTCCTCCATCAGCGCGCGACTGGTCGACTGGATCACATTGCCTTCGATCTGGTGCCGCACGCCCTCCGGATTGATCATCAATCCTGAATCCTGGCCGGCGACGACGCGCGTCACGCTGACATCGCCGGTCGCCTTGTTGACGGCGACATCGGCGATCCACGCCGACCATGCCGCACCGTAACCGGGAAACTTGCTGTGCACGTACAGCGCATAGGCAAAGCCGCGGCCGCGCACGATATCGCCGTCCGCCTCAGGTTCTTTCCACACCGGGCGCGGCGTCCAGCCGGCGCGCTCGGCAACGGCGTTGACGAGATCGATCGCGCGCTCGTCCTTCAGATAGCGCAGCCGGTATTCGATCGGATCGACCTCGGCCTCGGCCGCAAGCTCGTCGATATAGGATTCATGCGCAAAGGTGTTCGGCAGCGCCGACACGCCGCGAAACCAGGACGCGCGCACGATCGGCGGCATGTCGTTGGCGACGACACGCATGTTCTCGTAGTCGTAGGGCGGGATCGCGGTACGGTCGCCCATCTCGAACACGGCCGCTTCAGGCGCGATCCGCCCGGTGAGCAGCAGTGCCAGCGTCGGTGCGCCGTTCGAGGGATAGCGCGTGGCAAAATCGTAGCCGGCGACACTGCCGTCGGCGTTGAGCCCGCCATTGACGTCCATCAGCTGCGCGGTGCCCTTCGGCTCCCAGGCATGTTCCTGCTCGCGGGTGAGCTGCACGCGCACCGGGCGGCCGACCGCACGCGACAGCAGCAGCGCGTCGGCGGAGACATCGTCGGCGCAGTTACGGCCGTAGCAGCCGGCCGCCTCCATCCGGATCACGTCGATCTCGGACTCGGGCCGCTGGATCAGCAGCGCGAGGTCGCCGCGCAGGATGTGCGGGTTCTGCGTGCCGGACCACACCCGGATCGCGTCCTCGCTGTAATCGGCAACGGCGCATGACGGGCCGATCGAGCCGTGCATCTGGTAGGGCCAGAGATAGGTCCGCTGCATCGGCTTGGCGGCCGCCTTGATCGCGGCGTCGACGTTGCCCTTGTCGATCAGCTGGCGCGGCGTCGAGGGATTGGCGCGCAGCGCCTTCTCGACGTCGGCAAGATCGGTCAGCGCCGGCCCCGGCTTCCAGCTCACCGTGAGCTGTGCCGCGGCCTTGATCGCATTCTCCTCGCGCTCGGCAACGACGCCGACGAAATCGCCGATCCGCACCACCGCGACGAGGCCTGGAATATCGCGCACCGACGCCTCGTCGACGGCGATCAGGCTGGTGCCGACGAACGGGCCGGCATCGACGCCGGCGTAAGGCGGGCGGACCACCCGGCCGTGCAGCATGCCGGGCACGCGCACATCGTGGACGTAGACAAGCTCGCCCGTAGCCTTCGCGGGCAGATCGACCCGCGGCACGGACTTGCCGACGACCGAATAGGCGCTCACGGCCTTGACCGGAACGTCATCGGCAAGATCGAGCCGGATGGTCTCGTCCGCGATCAGCTCACCATAGGTGATGCTGCGGTTGTCGTGGCCGCGGATCAGGCCGTCCTCGATCGTGAGCTCGTCGACAGCTAGCTCCAATCGCTCGGCGGCCCGCGCGAGCAAAAAATGCCGCGCTTGCGCGGCGGCCTTGCGCAGGGGAACGGCGGTGATCTGGATAGTCTCGCTCGCGATGGTCGGGCCCTGGTTCGGCACCACGGCGGTGTCGCCGAGGATCACGACGACGCGGGCAAGGGAGACGTCGAGCTCGTCGGCAACGATCTGTCCGAGCGCGGTGCGGATGCCGGTGCCGAGATCGACATGGCCGTTATAGGCATTGACCGCGCCGTCGGCGGTGATGGTGATGAAGGTCTCCAACGCGCCTTCCGCGCCCAGCACCGCAGGGCGGACGACCGACAGCGAGCCGCGCTGGCGTTGCCCGGGAGGCCGTGCGTCGACCATCAATCGCGCGCCTCGAGCGCGTGGCCGGCCGCGCGCATCGCCGCGCGGATGATCTCGATATGCGCGCCACAACGGCAGAGATTGTAGCGCAGCGCCTCCAGCACCTCATGCTCGGATGGATTGGGATTGCGCGTCAGCAAGGCCTTGGTGGTGATGATCATGCCGTTGAGGCAATAGCCGCACTGCGCGGCCTGTTCGTGAATGAAGGCATCCTGCACCGGATCGGGGTGCTCGCGGCTGCCGAGGCCTTCGAGCGTGACGATGTTGCGGCCGACGCAGCCGTCGATCGGAATCAGGCAGGCGCGCGCGGCGACGCCATCGATCAGCACCGCGCAGGCGCCACACTCGCCGAGCCCGCAGCCATATTTCGGTCCGTTCAATTCGAGGTCGTTGCGCAGCACGTGAAGCAATGCGGTGTCGGGAGCGGCGTCGACATCATGATTCCTGCCGTTCACGGTCAGGCGCATTGCCCCGGTTCTCCCTTGATGTTTGCGCTGCAACGTCAGCGTCGGATCGCCGACGAGGATAACGTTTGTATACAAACGTGCAAGCGGCGGCATGCCGCGCTGCAGCGCGTGCCCGCTTTATGAACAGGGTGCGCACGCGAAGGGCAGGGTTTGATTGCAAAGGCCGCTTGACAGGTCACGGGCTCGCGCGCAGGATCATTCGTATACGAACGATATGCATGGGAGGCGGAAGCGCAGTATGATCGACCGCCGCCACAAGTCCAGGCTTGGTCACGATGGCTGACACAATGACCGTCGCCGCCGGCGACAAGATCCGCTGCGATGCCTGTCCGGTGATGTGTTACATCAAGCCGGGCGCGGCCGGCGCCTGCGACCGCTATGCCAACCATGACGGCACGCTGGTGCGCGTCGATCCGCATGTCGTGCTGGAGCGCACCGTGTCGCATGGCGGCAAGCTGGTTCCGTTCCAGGTGAGCGGCGATTGGGACGGCAAGATCGTCCGCCAGCCCGAACTGTTCGTCACGGCGATCGGCGCCGGAACGACCTATCCGGACTACAAGCCGGCGCCCTTCATCGTGTCGTCGGAGGTCGACGGCGTCGACATGGTCACCGTGGTGACCGAAGGCATTTTCTCGTATTGCGGCGTCAAGGTGAAGATCGACACCGACCGCTATCTCGGGCCGGAAACCGCGACCGTGCGTGCGGATGGCGAGGCGGTCGGCCATGTCACGACCAGCGAATATGGCTCGCAGATGCTCTCGCTCGGCGGGGTGCATCATCTGACCGGCGGCTCCAAGAAGGAGGGCCGCGTCACCTGCGACACGCTGATGGATCTCTCCAACTGCAAGGCGGTCGAGCTGACGATCGACGGCGGCGCCACCGTCGTGGTGCAGGCCGGCAGGCCGCCGATCGTCAACGGTGTGGCAGAAGAGCGCATGCGCGTCGGCTGCGGCTCGGCGACCATCGGCATGTTCGCCAAGCAATGGCACGGCAAGGTCGATGAGGTCGTGGTGGTCGACGACCACATCACCGGCGTGCTCAGCGAACACCAGGCCGGCAAGCTGCTCGATATCGCCGACACCGGCATCAAGATGAAGGGGCGGCGTTCGACGCCCGGCCGCTATTTCCAGGTCGCCGATCCCGGCACCGGATGGGGCGGCACCAATATCTCCGATCCGCTGTCGATCCTCGGTCCCTTCAATGCGAAGGAGGCGCGGCCCGGGCTCACCATGCTGATGGTCTCGACCACCGGCGAACATGCTTCTTATTACGTGCTCGACGAGGCGTTGAAGCCGGTCGAGACCGAGATGCCCGCGGACCTCAAGTTCTCGGTCGAGCGCATTCAGGAGAATTGCGAGCCGGCGCTGTGCACCGTGCTGTTCATGGGCGGCGCGGGCGGATCGCTGCGCGCCGGCGTCACCGATAATCCGGTGCGGCTGACGCGCTCGGTGAAGGACGCGCTGACGCGGGTGACCAGCGGCGGCGCGCCGGTCTATGTCTGGCCCGGCGGCGGCATCACCTTCATGGTCGATGTCACGCAGATGCCGGCCGGCGCCTTCGGCTATGTGCCGACGCCTGCACTGGTGGCGCCGATCGAGTTCACGATGCAACTGTCGGACTATGCGGCACTCGGCGGCCACATGGACTATGTCCGGCCGCTGTCGTCGCTGCGGGACAGCGCCGAAGTCCGGCCGATGCCGTATCTTCCCGGGCGGCGCGCATGACCAGAGCGTTTTCCAGCGAAGTGGATACCGGTTCGCGCAAAGAAAACGCGTCAGAACAAGAATCCGGAGCCCCGTTCCGATTCCATCGGAACGGAAAAGGCTCGAGGCTGCCGCAAATCGCGCTTCTTCCTGACGGCAAGCGGCTGCATTTGCAGGACGGCCCCATTGATCTGATCATCGAGGCCAAGGGCAGGAATGCCGATGTCAACGCCGCCTATCAGGTCGCGGCGACGCGCTTCACCGGGTTGCTTGACGAACTCTGCGCGGAACTGACCGAACTGCGCAGCGCAGCCGCTCCGGCCGGGTGCACGCTGAAAGGCGTGGTCGCGCGGCGCATGCATGCAGCCGTCGCGCCGTTTGCCGCCGATTGCTTCATCACGCCGATGGCGGCGGTCGCGGGCTCCGTCGCCGAGGAAATCCTCGGCGCGATGCTTGAGGCCGCGCCGCTCGACCGCGCCTATGTCAACAATGGCGGCGACATTGCCCTGCATCTCGGCGACGGCGAACAATTCACGATCGGCCTGATGGATCGGCCCGACCGTCACGGCGTGATGCGCACCATGACGGTCGATGCCGACACGCCGGTCCGCGGCATCGCGACCAGCGGCCGTCACGGCCGCAGTTTCTCGCTTGGCATTGCCGATGCCGTCACCGTGCTGGCGCGGACGGCGTCGCAGGCCGATGCCGCGGCGACGGTGATCGCCAATGCGGTCGATCTGCCGGATCATCCCGCGATCCTGCGCTGTCCGGCGAGCGAATTGCAGCCCGACAGCGACCTCGGCGCGCGGCTGGTGACCCGGGATGTCGGGCGGCTCTCGGAACACGAGATCGATCAGGCGCTCGAGGCGGGGGCAGCGCGGGCGCGCGACCTCCTGATGTCGGGATTGATCGAGGGCGCGGCATTGCGTCTACTGGGCGAAACGCGAATTGTCGGTGCAACTGGGGCGCCGGCGTCGCACGCGTTTCAACGAAGAACGACAGAACACATGCTGCGGGCATGACCGGGAGCGAGGCAAGATGAGCGCCGTCATTCGCAAGATCGTCACAGTGGTCGAGGAGACCCATCTGGAGATGGGCAAGACCATCGCACCGCCGACAAGGCGGGCCGCTGCGATCGCCGTGATCGAGAACCCCTTTGCCGGCCGCTATGTCGAGGATCTGTCGCCGCTGATCGCGATCGGCGAGGAACTCGGCGAACTGCTCTCGAAACGGGCCGTCGCCGCGCTCGGCATCGACGGTGCCAAGGCGCACAGCTACGGCAAGGCCGCCGCGGTCGGCGAAAATGGCGAGCTCGAGCATGCGGCGGCGATCCTGCATCCAAAGATGGGCGCGCCGGTGCGCAAGGTGCTGTCGAAGGGCGCGGCGCTGATCCCGTCGTCGAAGAAGCGCTCGGGGCCCGGCACCACGCTGGATATTCCGCTCGGGCACAAGGACGCGGCTTTCGTGCGCAGCCATTTCGACGGCATGGAGGTGCAGATCAACGACGCGCCGCGGGCCAACGAGATCATGGTCGCGGTCGCGGTAACCGACAGCGGGCGGCCGCTGCCGCGCGTCGGCGGGCTGACGGTCGGCGAGATCAAGGGCGAAGACGGATTGCGATAATCTCTTTGAAGAAAAACTGGAGGACGGGATGCGTGGTTATTTCGTAGGGGCGGGATTGGCGATCGCGGTCGCGACCATGGCAACGAGCGCCATGACAACGCAGGCCTTGGCGCAGAGCGAAATCAAGATCGGCGAGATCAACAGCTACTCGCTGCTGCCGGCGTTCACCGAGCCCTATCGCAAGGGCTGGCAGCTCGCGGTGGAAGAGATCAACGCGGCGGGCGGCATCAACGGCAAGAAGCTCGTGGTCATTTCCAAGGACGACGGCGGCAAGCCGGCGGATGCGCAGACCGCGGCGAACGAGCTGGTGTCGAGCGAGAACGTCGCGATGCTCACCGGCACGTTCCTCTCCAATATCGGCCTTGCCGTCTCCGACTTCGCCAACCAGAAGAAGGTGTTCTTTCTTGCGGCCGAACCTTTGACCGACGCGATCACGTGGTCGAAGGGCAACCGCTACACGTTCCGCCTGCGGCCGTCGAACTACATGCAGGCCGCGATGCTGGTGGAGGAGGCGGCGAAGCTGCCCGCAAAACGCTGGGCGACGATCGCGCCGAACTATGAATACGGCCAGTCGGCGGTCGCGGTGTTCAAGAAGCTGATGTCGGCGAAGCGGCCCGATATCCAGTGGGTCGACGAGCAGTGGCCGCCGCAGGGCAAGATCGACGCCGGTCCGGTGGTGCAGGCGGTTGCCGCGGCGAACCCGGAAGCGATCCTCAACGTCACCTTCGGCGCAGACCTCGTCAAGCTCGTGCGCGAAGGCAACACCCGCGGCCTGTTCAAGGGCCGCACGGTGGTGAGCTTCCTGACCGGCGAGCCGGAATATCTCGATCCGCTGAAGGACGAGACACCGGAAGGCTGGATCGTCACCGGCTATCCCTGGTACGCGATCAAGACGGCGGAGCATGACGCATTCCTGAAGGCCTACCAGGCCAAGTACAACGACTATCCGCGGCTCGGCTCGATCGTCGGCTACCAGACCATCAAGGCGGCGGCGGCGATCCTCGCCAAGGCCGGCTCGAGCGATCCGGAGAAGCTGATCGCGGCGGCGGAAGGTATCTCGATGCCGTCGCCGTTCGGCGAGATCACCTTCCGCAAGATCGATCACCAGTCGACGCTCGGCGCCTTCACCGGCAAGACCGCGCTGAAGGACGGCAAGGGCATCATGGTCGACACCGCCTATCGCAAGGGGGCGGACTATCTGCCCAGCGATGCCGAGATCGAGAAGCTGCGGCCGAAGGATTGAGGTTGCGAATATAGCGGGGCCTCGTGGTTCGAGACGCGCGGCGTTACCGCGCTCCTCACCATGAGGGTCTCGCTCCTCATCCTGAGGAGGCGCGGAGCGCCGTCTCGAAGGATGAGGCCCTGATGCAAGTTCACGTTGAAGCGGACCGCCCATGGCCTTCTATGTCGTCCAGTTCCTGACCGGTCTTGCCAGCGCGGCGTCGCTGTTCCTCGTCGCTTCGGGTCTGTCGATCATCTTCGGCGTGACGCGGATCGTGAATTTCGCGCATGGCGCGTTCTACATGCTGGGCGCCTATGTCGCCTTCACGCTGACCGAGCGCTTTTCCGGCGCGCTCGGCTTCTGGGGCAGCATCGTCGTTGCCGCGCTGGCGGTTGCTGCGATCGGCGTGCTGGTCGAGATGGTGTTGCTGCGCCGGATCTATCATTCGCCGGAGCTGTTCCAGTTGCTCGCGACCTTCGGCCTGACGCTGATGGTCGAGGATCTCGTGGTGCTGATCTGGGGGCCGGACGATCTGGTCGGCCGCCGCGCGCCCGGCTTCAAGGGCGCGATCGATTTCTTCGGCCAGAATATTCCAAGCTATGATCTGTTCCTGATCGTGCTCGGGCCGGTCGTGCTCGGCGTGCTCTGGCTGTTGTTCCAGCGCACCCGCTGGGGCGTGCTGGTGCGTGCCGCGACGCAGGACCGCGACATGGTCGCGGCGCTCGGCGTCAATCAGAAATGGCTGTTCACCAGCGTGTTCGCGCTCGGCGTCTTCCTCGCCGCGCTCGGCGGGGCGCTGCAGATTCCGCGCGACGCGGTCAATCACGCGATGGATCTGCGCGTCATCGTCGAGGTCTTCGTGGTGGTCGTGATCGGCGGCCTCGGCAGCATCATCGGCGCGTTCGTCGCGGCGGTGCTGGTGTCCGAGCTCAACGCCTTCGGCATCCTGATCTTCCCGAAGATCTCCATCATCCTGGTGTTCCTGGTGATGGCGGTGGTGCTGATCGTCCGGCCGTGGGGGCTGTTCGGCAAGCCGGAGGCGCCGGCACGGCGCACGCCCGGTCTCACCGTCAATCCGTGGCGGCCGCTGACGATGAACGAGCGGTTCGCCGCGATTGCCGTGCTCGTCGTCGCCGCCGCGCTGCCGTTTGTCGCCGGCAATTACGTGCTCACGGTCGGATCGGAGATCGCGATCTTCGTGATCTTTGCGGTCAGCCTGCACTTTCTGATGTCGGTCGGCGGGCTCGCCTCGTTCGGCCACGCCGCCTATTTCGGCCTTGGCGCCTATGGCGTGGCGCTGCTCGCCAAGATGGCCGGCTTGCCGATGATTGCCTGCCTGCTGCTCGGGCCGCTGCTCGGGCTCGCCGGCGCCGCCGTATTCGGCTTCTTCGCGGTGCAGCTCTCCGGGGTCTATTTCGCGATGCTGACGCTGGCCTTTGCCCAGATCGTCTGGTCGATCGCGTTCCAGTGGGTGTCGGTCACCGGCGGCGACAACGGCATCCTCGGCGTCTGGCCGGAGAAATGGGCGGCGAGCCCGTCGCATTTCTACTGGCTGTCGCTCGGCATCGCCGCGCTCGCGGTCGTGATCCTCCGCATCATCGTGTTCTCGCCGTTCGGCTTCGCGCTGCGCGCGACGCGCGATTCGCCGCTGCGCAGCGAAGCCATCGGCATCGACGGCAAGCGCATCCAGTGGACCGCCTTCGTGATCGCGGGCACGGTCGCCGGCCTTGCCGGCGCGCTGTTCGCCTATCTCAAGGGCAGCGTCTTCCCCGACAATATGGGCATCTCGCTGTCGGTCGATGCGCTGGTCATGGTGTTGCTCGGCGGCGTCGAGACGGTGTCGGGCGCCGTGGTCGGCGCCATCGTCTACAAGGCGCTCAACATCTGGCTGGTCAGCCAGACCGATTGGTCAAAACTCGTGCTCGGCGGCTTCGTCGTGCTGATCGTGGTCGCGTTCCCGAAGGGCATCGTCGGCACGCTCGAAGCCTTCATGCATCGCCGGCGCAAGTCCTCGTCGTCGGTATCGCCCTTGCTGACCTCCCGCATCGAGAGCGCCGAATGAGCATGGTTCCCACATTGCTGTCGGTCGAGGGGCTGACCAAATCCTATGGCGGCGTGCATGCCGTGCGCGGGGTCTTCTTCGAACTGCGCGCCGGCGAGATTTTGGCGCTGATCGGGCCGAACGGCGCGGGGAAGAGCACTTGCTTCGACATGCTCAACGGCCAGAACATTCCCGACAGCGGCCGCATCCGCGTGCTGGGCGCGGAGACCACCGGCAAGAAGCCGCGCGTGATCTGGCGCATGGGCGTCGGCCGCACCTTCCAGATCGCGGCGACATTCCCCACCATGACGGTGCGCGAAAACGTCCAGGTCGCGCTGGTTTCGCATGGCGGGCAATTGTTCAATCTGTGGGCCTCGACCGCCCGCCACGCCCGCGACGAGGCCGGACGGCTGCTCGACCTGGTCGGCATGGGCGCCTATGCGGAGCGGCCTTGCGGCGAGCTCGCCTATGGCGACGTCAAGCGGCTCGAGCTTGCGATCGCGCTCGCCAACCAGCCGAAGCTGCTCTTGATGGACGAGCCGACCGCCGGCATGGCGCCGCGCGAGCGCGTCGAACTGATGCGGCTGACGGCGCGGATCGCGCGCGAGCAGTCGATCGGCGTGCTGTTCACCGAGCACGACATGGACGTGGTGTTCGAGCATGCCGACCGCATCCTGGTGCTGAACCGCGGCAGCCTGATCGCCGAAGGCTCGCCCGAGGAAGTCCGCGGCAATGCCCAGGTGCGCGCGATCTACCTCGGCGAAGGCCTCGTCTATGACGCCCGGCACCGCGAGGGAGCATCGGCATGAAGCTGACGGTGAAGGATCTCAACAGCTTCTACGGCCCGGCGCATATCCTGTTCGACATCGCACTCGAGGTCGGCGAGGGCGAAGTGGTCGCCTTGCTCGGGCGCAATGGCGCCGGCAAATCGACCACGTTCCGCTCCATCGTCGGCCTGGTCGAGAACCGCTCCGGCCGCGTCATGTTCGAGGGCCGGGACGTCTCCGATTTGCCGACGCATGCGATCGTGCGCGGCGGGCTCGGTTATGTCCCGGAGGAGCGGCGCATCTTCACGGATTTGACGGTCGAGGAGAATCTTGAGGTCGGCCGTCAGCCGAAGCGGGCAGGCGCGCCGCAATGGGATCGCGAAAAACTGTTCAAGCTATTCCCGAACCTCGGCGAGATGCGCGGCCGGCCCGGCGGACGCATGAGCGGCGGCGAGCAGCAGATGCTGACGATCGCGCGCACGCTGATGGGCAATCCGTCGCTGGTGCTGCTCGATGAGCCCTCGGAGGGGCTGTCGCCGAAGATCGTCGAGCAGATGGTCGATGCGATCCTGGCGATGAAGAAAGAGGGCGTCAGCATCGTCGTCTCCGAGCAGAATCTGCATTTCGCACGATTGATCTCGGATCGCGCCTACATCATCGAGCGCGGCCGGATCTGTTTCGGCGGCACCATGGCGGAACTCGATGCGCGTCCGGATATCCGCGACGCGCATCTGTCGCTGTAAGGGCGGGGTGGACGATGGCGAGGAGTGCAGCACCGAAGCGAAACGGGAAGGCGAAGCCGGGATACGTGCTGGACGAGCAGATCGGCTTCATCCTGCGCCAGGTGTCGCAGCGCCACGCCGTGATCTTCGCCCGCGAGATCGGCATCAATCTGACGCCGACGCAGTGGGCGGCGCTGTCGAAGCTGTCGGAGGTCGGCGCCTGCTCGCAGAACCAGCTCGGGCGGCTGACCTCGATGGATGTTGCAACCATCAAGGGTGTGATCGATCGCCTGACCGCGCGCGGCCTGACCGAGACCGCGCCCGATCCCGACGACGGCCGCCGCCTGCTGGTAAGTCTCACGCGCGCCGGCCAGCAGATGGCCGACAAGGCCGCGCCTAATGCGCTGGTGATCTCCAGGGAGACGCTGGCACCCCTGGACGCCAAGGAGCGCGAGACGCTGATCGCGCTGCTCGGCAAGTTGCGGTGATATTATCTATCCCCGTCACCCTGAGGAGCCGCGCGTAGCGTGGCGTCTCGAAGGGTCGACGGCCCCGACTTCTGCCGTGGGCCGTTCACCCTTCGAGGCACGCTTGCGCGTGCACCTCAGGGTGACGGGTCGCCGCTACTACTTCGTGCGATCTCCAGCGTCTTACCTACGGGCGGCGTGCCGCGTCCGGACTACGTTGCAAGACCAAGCACCAGCGCGACGGCGCCGACCAGCACCAGGCTGAGCGCCCAAACCGTGTCCAGGTTGAACCAGCTCCGGGACACGAATTTGAGCCCGAGGTAACGGTAGACCAGCCACGCCAGGCATCCGCCGGCGGCGATCATCGCGCCGGCATGGACGATCGAGACCAGCACGGCCATCGTGAGGCTGGTGTCGATCAGGCTGTTGGCGGCCGCATGGCCTTGGTCCGTTTCAGCCTCGCGGCACAGCCCCAGATAGATCGGCACCAGCATCAGCGCCGCGCCATGGGCGATCGCCACCGCGAACGACCACACAGCGAGTTGCGTCGGCGGTATCCGCGCCAGGGCCCGCGGATGGCGCCGGTCGATCAGCCGATAGACACCGAACAGGATGACGAGCAGGCTGGCGCCGATCCGGATCGTGCGCTGCCATTCGACGAGGGTGATCAGCAGCGCGAACGGAAGGATCACCAGCAGCATCGCCAGCAAATGACCGATCGCGAGCGGGCCAAGCGCGGTCACCAGCGCGCGCGAACTCCTCTGCATCAATCCCGCAGAAACGGCGAGCGGCCAGCCCATGCCCGGGTTGATCCCGTGGTAGAGGCCACTCGCGATGACCGCCAGCCACAGCCAGGCCGGAGTCCAGTCGGCCGGGCTCACGTCAGGGCCCTTTCCGTTCCGATCGAATCGGAACCGGCTCTGGACTCTTTTTTTGACGCGTTTTCTTCACGCGAGCCGTTACCCACTTCGCTCGAAAACGCTCTAGACCGACGGATAGCAGAAGGAGTCGGTGGAGCAGTCACCGCCATCGAGCCGGATCTGGTGCGCCCGGTAGCCTTCGGGGAAGCTGACCCAGTAGTCCTTCGCCAGTTCGAGGCCGCCGCCCGGGCTTGCATTCGCCATCACCTCGGCGCCGGGAATGCCTTGCGGATAGAACTGGTTGTCCCAGGTCGAGTAGAGCGAATTGGTCCAGTACACCCGCTTGCCGTCGCGGCTGATCTCGACCATCTGCGGCCCGCCGGCAAAAGCCTGTCCGTTCGGGTGTGGCGCGCGATGAACGATGCCGCCGATGCGGACCGATCCGGCGAGCTTCGGCTTGCGCGGATCGCTGACGTCGTATTGGCGCATCTCGCCGGTGCCCCAGCAGGCGACGTAGAGAAACTTGTCATCCATCGACAAGTCGATGTCGGTCACCAGCGGAGGTACGGCGCCGAAGCCCTGCAGCAGCGGCGGCAGCTGGTCTTTCGATGCAGGCTCGGGTGGGATCGTCACCGTCTTCTCGATGTGAAACTTGCCGCCCTCGCGCCACCAGGTCCAGATCGAACCCTCGAGGTTCGTGGTGTCGACCACGACGCCAACGAAGCCGTGTTCGCGAACCGGATCATGCGCCGGGCGCACCTCCAGCGCCATTTGATGGTTGGCGCCGAGGTCGATGGTCTGGACATTGCGTCGGGCTCGCAGGTCCCAGAAATGCAGCCGATGGCCGTATTTGTTCGACAGCAGGTCCTCCGGCACGATGCCGTTCTCGAACTGCGGCGGCAAGGCCCACTCGCTGCTCACCATGTAGTCGCGCGGCAGGTTCCACCAGAAGTCATAATGCTTGGTCTGAGGACCACGATCGATCTCCCACCGGCCGAGCACCTCGAATGTCTCGCAGTCCATGATGAAGATGCCGGGCGGCCCATCGGTGCCGTCCTTGCCGCTCCCGCCGAGCGTGCTGACATAGATGCCTTCCGGCCCGCAGTGGATAGTGTGCGGTCGCGAATAGCCGGTCTTCTTGAAGATTTCCTCGGGCTCGATGATCTTGTGGATCTTCGCTTGCGTCGGGTCCGGCTTGGTGTCGACGATATAGATCCGGGAGGATCGCATGCCGGGGATGATGAGATAGCGACGTTCGAGGAAGGCGTGTCCGGCCAGCGGAGACAGCGCCGACGAGCAGGCGTTCCAGCCGAAATGGTGGAACTCGTCGCCCTTGTTGGGCATCGTCACCGTATGGACGATCTTGCTGTAGGTCGGCGAGCCGGGCTTGACGTCGATCACCGCGAGCGCGTCCGGTTTGGAAAAATCCGGACTGAGCAGCACGGTGTAGGCAAAGCTCTCGGCCGGCGCTTCCATCGCGAGCTTCGGCGACGCGTGGAACGTAGGATCTGGCCTCATCGTCATCGGCTGCCTCCTGATTGCCTGGTGTAGATCAACACGGCATGGCGGCACGCAGCAGCAAGAACTATTCCGGATCGAAAACGCCTCTTGCGAGTGCCGCCGGCCAAGGTTCGCTTGCGGTCAGGATACACCGCAATGGTGACAGGTGAAAACAAGGTTCGGTTACGCAGACGGCGCGGCAAAGCCGCGCGGTGCCTGCGTGCGATCTGGCAGCCCGCTCAAGGGGTTGAGCAAACCGATCCAGCACTGTCACCCTGAGAGCAAGTTTGACTCACGAACGGCACCAGACACTCAGTGTCGTCCCGGCGAAGGCCGGGACCCATCACCACGGAAGGGCATTGTTACGCAGCGCTGGAGCCACAGCCGTTCTCAACAATCCAACCCTGTGGTTATGGGTCCCGGCCTTCGCCGGGACGACACCGAGTATGTTTCACCTCCGCGCAACGGCTTTGGTGCACGTCACTTCGCCACCACCTCCGGCACCTTGCCCGCGGGTGGCGTGTTGCGGCTGCGCTGGGTGCGGACGATGCCGTCGATGATGGTCATGCCGATGCCCGGGAGATCGCCGAGCTGAACGCTCTCCAGGATGTTCTTACCCGGCGAATGCTGCGCCTTGTCCATCAGCACGAAATCGGCCGAGCGGCCGACCTCGATCAGGCCGCAGTCGAGCTCGCGCATCCGTGCGGTGTTGCCGGTCGCAAGGCAGAACGCCAGCTCGGCCGGGAGCTCACCGAGCGAGGACAAGAGCGAGACCATCCGCAGGATGCCGAGCGGCTGCACGCCGGAGCCGGCGGGCGCGTCTGTGCCGAGGATGACGCGGTGCAAATCACCCATCTCGCGCGCGGTGCGCAGCGTGAACAGCGCCGAGCGCTCATTGCCGTTATGCACCAGCTCGAGCCCGCGCTTGCAGCCCTCGCAGATGCAGCGGATCTGGTCGTCGGGCAGGGCGGTGTGGCCGCCATTGATATGGCCGACCACGTCGGTGTCGGCTTCCAGCACCACGTCCTTGTCGATCAGGCCGGAGCCCGGGATCGACGGGCCGCCGGTGTGGATCGTGCTCTGAATGCCGTATTTGCGCGCCCAGCCGACCATCTTGCGCGCGGTCGGTCCATCCTTGACGCCGCCGAGCCCGACCTCGCCGAGCAGCTTGACGCCGGCGGCGGCCATTTCCTTGAAGTCGTCCTCCACCATCTCGCATTCGATCACGGGCGCGCCGGCATGCACCTTCACGCCGCCCGGACGCAGCGTCCAGAACGCGCGTTGCGCGAAGATCGCCATCGCCTTCAGCCCGACGACGTCGCGCGGCCGCCCGGGCATGTGCACCTCGCCGGCGGAGATCATAGTGGTGACGCCGCCATGCAGATAGCTGTCGATCCAGTTGATCTGGTTCTGCCGCGGCGTCCAGTCGCCGGCGACGGGATGGACGTGGCTGTCGATCAGGCCGGGCGCGACCGTCGTGCCGTTGGCATCGACGATGGTGGTGGCGCCTTCGGTGTCGACGTCCTTGAGGCGGCCGATCGCAGTGATCTTGCCGTTCTCGGCGACGATGGTATCGGCATTCAGGATCGGCTTTTCCAGGGCTCCCGACAGCAACAGCCCGATATTGCGGATCACCAGCTTGCTCGGACCGGTCGCCTGGGGTGCATCGTGCGCCATGGTTTTTCCTTTTGGTTCAATGCCTTCGCCGGCCATTGTGCCCGTGGCTTGACGGCCGGATCAAGCTGGATTATTCATTTGTATACGAACGATCGTGTACAAATGATTTTGCCGCCAATCCGGCCCGCGCGTCAAGGAAACTGACGATGAGCAATTTCAACCAGGAAAGCGTCCTCAGCGTTCACCACTGGACCGACACGCTGTTCTCCTTCAAAACCACGCGCAATCCGTCGTTCCGCTTCCGCAACGGCGAGTTCACCATGATCGGGCTCAAGGTCGGCGAGAAGCCGTTGCTGCGGGCCTACAGCGTCGCCAGCGCGAACTACGAGGACACGCTCGAGTTCTTCTCGATCAAGGTTCCGGACGGCCCGCTGACCTCGCGCCTCCAGCACCTCAAGGAAGGCGACGAGATCATCGTCAGCCGCAAGGCGACCGGCACGCTCGTCATCGACAACCTCGAGGACGGTCGCAACCTCTATCTGGTCGGCACCGGCACCGGGCTTGCGCCGTTCCTCAGCGTGATCAAGGATCCCGAGACCTATGACCGGTTCGAGAAGGTCGTGCTGCTGCACGGCTGCCGCCGCGTCAAGGAGCTCGCCTATGGCGAGATGATCACCGAGAAGTTGCCGCAGGACGAACTGATCGGCGAATTGGTGCGCGACCAGCTGATCTACTACCCGACCGTGACGCGCGATCCGTTCCGCAACCGCGGCCGCATCACCGACCTCATCACCTCGGGCAAGCTGTTCGCCGACATCGGCCTGCCGGCGCTCGATGCCGCGCATGACCGCGTCATGATCTGCGGCTCGCCCGCGCTGGTCGCCGACACCCGCACGCTGCTGAACGGCCGCGGCTTCGTCGAGGGCAATCACGGCGAGCCCGCGCAATTCGTGGTCGAAAAGGCGTTCGCTGAGCGCTGACCGCTACGCAGTAACTCCATCTCCTCACCCTGAGGCGCTTGCGCAGCAAGCGTCTCGAAGGGCGAGGCCCGACTGGGGCCTCATGGTTCGAGACGCGCTTTCGCGCTCCTCACCATGAGGGTTGGCGCTAGGGCCTGACCGCCGGCGTCTCGACCGGCATGCCGCGCGCCCGCGTCATCAGATAGAGCTCGAGCTCGACCAGCTCGGGCGAACCATAATCGTAAGCCTGCGCGCGGATGCCGGTGATGCAGGCGCGCAGCCGTCGCTGCAGCGATCCCAGCGCCTGCCATTCCAGCCGGTACAACGGATAGCCGGTCGGCTGGCCTTGCGTGATCGCGCTGCCCGCGAGCTTCTTGTCCCAGTTATCATCGTGGCAGTTGGTGCAGCCGAGATTGAGCTGGCCTTGCCGTTGCATGAACAGCGCGTGGCCCTGTTCGACGAACGGCGCGAGTTCCGGATCGTCGCCGGCCGTAATCGGCATGCCGCGCGATTGCCGTGCGACATAGGCGGTCAGCGCCAGCAACTCGCGGCTTTCATAGGCGAGCGGCGAGGCCTGCTGGTGGTTGGTGCGGCAGAGGTTGATCCGTCCCTCGAGGTCGACCGGCTTTCCCAGCGCCTTGTCGAAGGCCGGATAGTGCGCCGCGACGCCCCTCATGCTGGCGCTGGCGTCGTTGTGGCAGTCGGCGCAGGCCTTGTTTGCACTGCCGGCCTTGCGCGTCCACAGCGCCTCGCCGTCGAGCACGGACAGCATGCCGGGATTAGCGGTGTCCTCGTCCTGCATCACCTTGCTGTCGGTGCTCATGAAGCTGTAGCCCGAGCGGCGCTGGACCAGCGGAATCCCGTCGGCGAGCGCCGCGCCCGCCATCGCCGTCAGCAGCGCGATGCAGACGGCAATCCTCATTCGACCGTGATCGAAGCCTGGGCGGTCTCCGAAAATCCCTTGTCGCCGATCCATTCGAATTCGAACTTGCCGCTCTCGGTCACGGTGGTGAAGAAGGTGATGAACGGATTGGCCGCGATCGCGGGATAAAGATCGGCACGGAACACTTCCTCGCCGTTGAAGCGGCAAGTGAAGCTCGTGATGATGTCGCGCGGCACCACGCTGCCTGAGGCGGTGTGGCGGTAGCCGGTCTCCATGATATGCGACATCAATGTCTTGATCTCGATGACGCTGCCGCGCTTGGCCTTGGCCGGAACGTTGATCAGGGCCGACGGCATCAGATCGCCTCCTCGGTGCAGGCGGCGAGCGTCACCACGACGTCGGCGGTCGCCGACCAGAACGTGTCGTCGGACAGCCGCGCGATGGCGGTGACCTTCTGGCTGTCGGCGAGGCGGATGCGGGTCGACACCTGGGCACGTCCGGCGCGCGGCCCGAGATAGAAATTGCCGATGTTCGGCTGCGGGTTCTTCTCGTTGAAGACATGGATGCTCTTCACATACTCGTCCGCCGTCATTGGGCTGGTGACGCTGACCGTCATCGGCACCGTGTTGCCGTTCTCGACGAGCGGCGGAATGTCGAGCTTGACCTTGCCGGTGTGCACATCGGCCTCGCCGATGACCTTGCGGATCGCGGCCGACAGCATCGCCGGCGTCGCGTCCACGGGGCGCACGATCACCAGCGCCGCGGCGCCGCCAGTCAGGCTCAAGAACGTCCGTCGCGTGGTGTGGTCCGAATTCGCCATCGATTGATTGGTCCTAGTTCCGCAGTGTCACAAGATACGCCACGAGATCCTCGATCTGCTCCGCCGACAGGATCGGCTTGCCGCGCCATGAGGTGCCGACCCGCGCGAGCCCATCGACGCGATAGTAGGACGGCATGATCGTCGCCGCATTGAGATGCGACGCATCGACCAGGCGGAGCCGCAATTGTGCTTCCGACCAGCGGCTGCCGCTGCCGGCGAGGTTCGGCGCGAGGTCGCCCTGGAACGCCTGCTCGGGAAATGGGCCGCTGTGACAGAGGATGCAAGTGGAGGAACGCTCGACGATGAGCGCGCGGCCGCGTGCGGCGTCGCCTTTGGTTCCCGTCAGCGAGGCTGGTATCGCATCGCCCACGACGGTGTAGGGCCGTAGCTCTTCAGCGCGAGCGGGCGCGCCGGCTGTGAACGAGGTTGCGGCGAGCAATGCCACGAGCGAGAGCCTAGCCAAAGGCCTCTCCCGTGATCCTCTTGAACCAGTCGAGCGCCTGGTCAGCTTCTCGCTGGCGCATTTCCCGCGGCGCGTCGACCGGGCTCGTGGTGACCTCGGCTTCGGCGTACTGATCCTCCTTGGGCTGATAGATGCCCTTCAGCGAGAAGGCGTAGCCGGGAGCGACCGTGTTGTAGCAGGCGCCATCGAGCCGCGGCGTCTCCGGCGCCTTGCCCGCAAGTGAACTGACGATCGCGGCCGCGCAGGCCCGGCCTTGCGCTGCTGCGGCGGAGGCGGATTTCGGAATGCCGCCGGCGATCGCGGCATCGCCGATGACGTGGATGTTGGGAACGAGCTTTGAAGCAAAGCTGACGGGATCGATCGGGCACCAGCCGGTATGGTCGGCGGCTCCGGCGATGTCAGCAATGCGGCCGGCCCTTTGCGGCGGGATCACATTGGCGACCGCGGCGGTGTAGTTGCCGAAGTCGGTGACGATCTCATTCGTCGCCGGATCGACCGACGTCACCCGCCCGCCCTGCGACAACGCGATCCGTTCGATCATGCCGGGATAGAGTTCTGACCACGCTTTCTCGAACAGTTTCTGCTGCGAGTAATTGTCCTTGGCGTCGAGCACCAGGATCTTCGACTTCGGCTTGTTCGCTTTCAGATAATGCGCGACCAGGCTGGCGCGCTCGTAGGGTGCGGGCGGACAGCGCAGCGGCGCAGCGGGGACTGCGATCACGACGAGGCCGCCATCGTCCATGGCTTCGAGCTGCCTGCGCAGCAGCATGGTTTGCTCGCCGGCCTTCCAGGCATGCGGCATCTTCTCGGACGCTGCCTCGTCATAGCCGGAGAGGGCGTCGAAGCGCAGGTCGATGCCGGGGGCCAGCACCAGCCGGTCATAGGACAGCGTCGTGCCGTCAGCGAGCGCGATGCTGCGCGCCTGCGCGTCGACTTTGGCCGCCGCCTGCGCGGCGACCGTGATGCCGTCGGCAGCAACCTTGTCATAGGTGAATTGCTGTGCGGCAAGCTCGCGCAGACCCGCGATCACCTCGTTGCTGAACGGGCAGGCGGTGAAAATCCTGTTCGGCTCGATCAGCGTGACCTGAAGCTTTGTGTCGAGCCGCCGCAGCGCCCGCGCGCAGGCCGCGCCGCCGAAGCCGCCGCCGATCACCGCGATGCGCGGCGCAGCCTGCGCCAGCGCCGGACGCGCCAATGCGGCCGCTGCGACGGCAGCGGCGCCACGGATCACATCCCTGCGCGTCTGATGACGCGTGACGGCCATGCACGAGAATCCGAAAAAGGGAGGCGGCGGCCGGTTGCGGCCGCCGCTTCCGGTTTGATCAGGCGAAGCTGATGTTCTGGTTGCGCAGCGGGAAGCTGCGGATGCGCTTTCCCGTCGCGGCGAAATAGGCGTTGAGCACCGCCGGCGCCGCAACGCCGATGGTCGGCTCGCCGACGCCGCCCCAGAATCCGCCGCTCGGCACCATCACCGCTTCCACCTTCGGCATTTCGTTGATGCGCATCGAGTTGTAGGTGTCGAAATTGGTCTGCTCGATGCGGCCGTCCTTCACGGTGCAGCCGCCGTAGAACAGCGCGCTGAGGCCGTAGACGAAGGAGCCCGCGATCTGCCGCTCCACCTGCGCCGGATTGACGACATAGCCGGGGTCGGTGGAGGCGACGATGCGGTGCACCTTGATCTTGCTGCCGTCGGTCACCGAGATCTCGGCGGCGCCGGCAACGTAGCTGCCATAGCCCATCACCTGCGCGATGCCGCGATAGACGCCCTGCGGCGCCGGCGTGCCCCAGCCGATCTTCTCGGCCACGGCATTGAGCACGGCGAGATGCTTGGGGTGCTTGCCCATCAGCTTGCGGCGGAATTCGAGCGGGTCCTGGCCGACAGCCAGCGCCAGCTCGTCCATGAAGCATTCCATGTAGATCGCGTTGTGATTGACGTTGACGCCGCGCCAGAAGCCGGGCGGGACGTGCGGGTTGCGCATCGAATGCTCGACCAGCAGGTTCGGCACCGAATAGCCGATCGCTGCCTCGCCGGCTTGCGCGACGCCCTGAAATGCGGCGGGGTCCATGCCGTTCTGCAGCGCTTCCGGGCGCACTGAGAACAGGATGGATTGGCCCGACAGCCGGTAGTGCAGCGCGACCAGGTTGTTGTCGGCATCGAATGCGCCGGTCAGCTTGCACTGCGTGATCGGGTGATACTTGCCGTGCTGCATGTCCTCTTCGCGCGACCACAGCAGCTTGATCGGCGTGCCCGGCATCTGCTTGGCGATCGCCACCGCCTGCCGCATATAGTCGGTCATGCCGCGCCGGCCGAAGCCGCCGCCGAGCATCAGCTTGTGCACGTCGACCTTCTCCGCCGGCAGGCCGGAGGCCTCGAGCGCCGCCGCGAAGGCCGCCTCGCCATTCTGCGTGCCGCACCACACCTCGCATTTGTCAGGCGTGTAGAGCACGGTGGCGTTCATCGGCTCCATCGTGGCGTGGTTCTGATAGGGATAGCTGTAGACCGCCTCGACCTTCTTGGCCGCACCGGCGATCGCCGCCTTTGCATCGCCGTTCTGGTTGCCGACATAGGCCGGCTGCGCATTGTCGAGACCTTCGGCCAGCCATGTCGCGATCGTCTCACTGGAGACCTTGGCGTTGGGGCCTTCGTCCCAGACGATCGGCAGCGCATCCAGCGCGGTCTTGGCGTGCCACCAGGTGTCGGCGACGACGGCAACGGCGCTGTCGCCGACCTGCACCACCTTCTTGACGCCCTTCATGCCGGCGACCTTGGCCTCGTCAAAGCTCTTCACCTTGCCGCCGAACACCGGGCAGTCCTTGATCGCGGCGTTCAGCATGCCGGGCAGCTTGACGTCGATGCCGTAGACCATCTTGCCGGTGGTCTTGTCTGATGTGTCGAGCCGCTTCAGGCCCTTGCCGGCGATGGTCCAGTCCTTCGGGTCCTTCAGCTTGACGTCGGCCGGCGGCTCGAGCTTGGCCGCGGCTTCCGCGACCTTGCCGTAGGTCGTTGTCTTGCCCGAGGGCGTGTGGGTGATGACACCGTTGGAGACCTTGCATTCCGAGGCCGGCACCTTCCACTCGTTGGCCGCCGCCTGGATCAGCATCACGCGCGCGGTGGCGCCGCCCTTGCGGACATAGTCCTGCGAGGTGCGGATGCCGCGGCTGCCGCCGGTCGAGAAATCGCCCCAGGCGCGCTTGCGGGCGACGCTCTGGCCGGGCGTCGGATATTCTGTCGTGACCTTCGACCAGTCGCATTCCAGTTCTTCGGCGACGAGCTGGGCGAGGCCGGTGAGCGTGCCCTGGCCCATTTCGGAGCGGGCGATGCGGATCACCACGGTGTCGTCGGGCCGGATCACGACCCAAGCATTGACTTCCGGCGCGCCGTCGGCCGCGCGCACGACGGCGGGGCCGCCGAACGGCAGGTCGAGGCCGAGCGCGAGGCCGGCGCCGGCGGTTGCGGTGCCGATCACAAAGGCGCGGCGATTCAGTTTTGGCATGACGTGCTGGTTCATCGCTGCGTCCTTATGCATTCGCGGCAGCATGGATCGCCTCGCGCACCTGCTGGAAGGTGCCGCAGCGGCAGATATTGGTGATGGCGTCGTTGATGTCGTCGTCGGTCGGCTTCGGATTGTCCTTCAAGAGCGCCGCGACGGCCATGATCATGCCGCTCTGGCAATAGCCGCATTGCGGCACGTCGCTGGCGATCCAGGCGAGCTGCACCTTGTGCATCACGCCGCCCGCCGCGAGACCCTCGATCGTGGTAATGTCCTTGCCGGCCGCCTCGCTCACCGTGACGCCGCAGGAGCGCATCGCGACGCCGTCGATATGCACGGTGCAGGCGCCGCATTGGGCGATGCCGCAGCCGTATTTGGTCCCTGTCAGTCCGACGTTCTCGCGAATCGCCCACAACAGTGGCGTGTCGTCCTCGACGTCTACATTTATTGTCTTGCCGTTGATTTTGAGGTTTGCCATCGCGATCCCCTGAATGGTCCGATCCTCCGACCGGACTGCGGGCGATGTTGGCCTTGAAACTGGAACGGTTCAAATCAAGAAAATGCGCTCGCAGCGCGAAAGAAAGTTGATGCTGTGGTGTTTGGCCGCGCACTGTGCGCGCCGCATACCTGTCATGACTTTTGCGGTGATGCGACGGCCAAACGCAGGAAGCTCATGACGCTGCCGAGCGCGGCAAATCCGGCACCCAGCGCCAGCGCCACAGTGGCGCCCTCGCGATCGGCCAGCGCGAAGCAGAGCGCGGCGAGGGCGGCGCCGGTGGTCTGCCCGGTCAGCCGCGCAGTCGCGACGATGCCGCTGGCGCTGCCGCTGCGATGCGACGGCGCGCTCGACATGATCGCCTTCATGTTGGGGGTCTGGAAGAAGCCGAAGCCGATGCCGCAGATCATCGTGCGCCAGACGATGTTGGCGACGCTCGGCTCGGCCGGCAGGGTCGCGAGCAGCACCATGCCAAGCCCCAGCAGCAGCATGCCGATGCCGCCGAGGATGCCGGCCGGATAGCGATCCGACAGCCGGCCGCCGATCGGCGCCATGAAGGCGACCACCAGCGGCCATGGCGTCATGAAGAAGCCGGTCTCGACCTGCGAGCGGTGTAAGATGTCTTCGAAGTAGAACGGCAGCGATACGAAGGCGAGGCCCTGCACAGCGAATGAGCAAACGGCGGTCGCGGCGGACAGCGCAAAGATCGGCCGCCGGAACAGGTCGATCGGCAACATCGGCGCCGGATGATCGGCATGCCGCCGGGTCAGGATCCAGCCGATCACCAGCGCGCCGACAAGCTCGGCGATGACGAGCGCCGGCGCGGCCTTGTGCGCGGCGCTGCCGATGCCGATGATGAAGAGGCCGAGACAGGCGCAGGCCAGTGCCGCGCCGGTGAAGTCGAAAGCGTGGGTGGCGCGCGGCGTCGTCGGCAGCGTCTTCATGCCGATCAGCAAAGCGACGACGCCGAAGGGAATGTTGACGGCGAACAGCCAGGGCCATGGGCCGAGCGCGAGGATTCCGGAGGCGATGGTCGGCCCTAGCGTGAAGGCGGTCGCGACTACGAGCGCATTGTGGCCGAAGCCGCGGCCGTGCATCCGGCTCGGATAGACGAAGCGCACCAGCGCGGTGTTGACGCTCATCAGGCCGCTGGCACCGAGCCCTTGCAGGGTGCGCGCGACCAGCAGGCTCGGCAGCGACCACGCCAGCGCGCAGCCGAGTGACGCCAATGTGAACAGCAGCAGGCCGCCGAGATAGATTCGCTGATGGCCGACTATCTCGCCGAGCGCGCCGAGCGGCAGCAGCGTCGCGACCAGCGCGATCTGATAGACGTTGACGACCCAGACCACTTCCGCAGGGCTGACATGCAGATCGCTCGCGATTGCCGGCAGCGCGATATTGGCGATCGCAGTATCGAGCGAAGCCATCGCCAGCGCCGTGAAGATCGCCGCCACCGCCCAGCGCCGGGTCTCCCAAGGCAACCCATCTGGCAGTCCATCGGTGATCGGCGCCGCTGCCGCGGTGGTCGGGGTCTTCTCGAGCATACCTGAAAATGTCTCCGGGACCGCCATGTACTACGCCGGCATCCCGTTCCCCAGCCGCGGCATTGCATGATGCGTATGCGAAGCGGCCTAGCCGGAAGTGTCAAAGGTCCCGCCGCGGACCGAACAAATATCCCTCGATGGCGCGCAGCACCCGGCGGCTGGCCGCAGCCTGCGAGAGGTCCTTTTGAAGCGCGTGGTCGACCATGGCGCGACTGATCACGATCAAATCCTCGACGGCGTCATCGTCGACTGGCCTTGCGATCTCACGACGATGCCGGGCCAGCAGGGCGGCGACCAGTTCCTTCAATTCGCCGGCCGCTGACGTGCCCGATGACGCGGGGCGCAGCCGATCCTCCTCGGCCTCCAGAATGCGATTGAGCCCGGCTCGCTCGGCGTGCGCCTCGAGCTGGGCCTGAACGATCAGGTTGAGCGACGCCGTCAGGCTCTTGCTCTCGGATGCCGCGACCGCATCCCGCACTTTTGCCAGCAGCGCGTCCTCGAACCTCGTGATCAATGCCAGCGTCAGCGCGTCCTTGTTGGGGAAGTACTGGTACACCGAGCCGACGCTGATCCCGCCGCGTTCGGCCACCGCATTGGTGTTGTAGCCTTCGATCCCGCGCGCCTCCAAAACGCGAGCCGCCGCTTCCAGAATCACCGCCACGGTTTCCCGCGAACGCTGCTGAAGCGGCTGTTTCCGGGCCTTTATGCGCCGCTTCGCCGGCATGAGAGGCATCTCCCAAAACGCGAGTTGTGGAATATGAGCAATTACTCACATTATGGCCGTGAAAGGAGAACCGATCAATGGTGACACTGCAAACGACCTCGTCCCCCGTGCTTCCCGAACACGAGGACGATCCGCACAGGTTTCACATCTTCGTCATGGTCAAGACCACGCGGCACTGGCTCGATCTGAAGACCGAGCAGCGCCTCGCCTTCCTGCATGAGGAGGTCATTCCTTTGCTCCGGCGCCGTCCGGAGCTGAAGGTGCGCTGGTTCGAGCCGGAGGCCTTCTCGACCAGGGCGACCGACGTCATGATCTGCGAGACCGATGACCTCTCGGCCTGGGCGTGGTTCTGCGACCACCTGCGCGAGACGAGGTTCTGGGACCATTACTTCGAAGTGCTCGACATCATGCCGGCGCTCGAAGGCAATTACCTTGCCTAGAACGCCGATGTCGGCCCGGACTGTTCCGGGCCGGCGTCCCGGCAGCCTGCTGTGGCGACGCAACTGCGTCCCGATCCACATCTGTCGTCGCCCGGCTCGACCGGGCGATCCAGTAGGCCGCGGCCCATCGGCTCAAGCACTGGCGTCTTTGGAATACTGGATCACCCGCTTTCGCTTTCGCGGGTGATGACACCGAGTGGCTGTTTTGACATCTCGAATTGCGCCTCACCCGCATCGTCGTCCCGGCGCAGGCCGGGACCCATAACCACCGATGCTGCTTGTCGAGCAGTGCTGGAACGACGAGTCCCGTTCAAGACATCCGCCGCGGAGTATGGTCCCGGCCTTCGCCGGGACGACGGCGGTGGATGCAGCGTGCGAACGCGATTAATCGAATTCGTGTTCCCGCGCTGCGTCACAGAAACGCGCCCAAGCGACTTTCGGATAGCTTGCGTCACAGTCGCGATCGATTACCCTTGATATACAAGCAGGCCCGGCGTCAGATCGGGCCGCAAGAGGGAACGCGCATTGCACGGACAGGCCGACCGGCGCAGCGAAGCCATGCGAAGCGCCAGCGAGGGAACTCGCCGCCGCGCGTTCACCGGCCTCTGGGTTGCGGCATTGCTGGCGATCCTGACCTTCCTGGTCATCTATCCCGTCTTCATGCTGCTGCTCGGCGCGCTTACCGACACCAATCCGGTGGTCGACGGCATCCGGCTCAGCCTGAGCCATTTGTCGATCGCCAATTTCCTCGCCGTGCTGGCCAATCCGAACGTCGCCGAAGCGCTGCTCAACACGCTGATCGCCTGCGGCGGCGGCACGGTGATCGCGGTCGCGATCGGGCTCCTGTTCTCCTGGATCGTGGTGCGCACCAACACGCCGTTCAAGGGCTTCATCGCCGCGGCCAGCATCCTGCCGCTGTTCGCGCCGCCGCTGGTCGCGGGCGTGGCCTGGGCCATTCTCGGTTCGCCGAAGACCGGCCTGATCAACACGATGTTCAAGTGGATGGGCTCCGACCTGCGCGTCGATCTCTATTCGATGTGGGGCCTGGTGTTCGTGTTCGGCATCTACTACGCGCCCTATGTCTACATGTTCACCTCGTCGGCGCTGCGCAACATGGACCCGAGCCTGGAGGAGGCCGCGGAAATCTCCGGCGCGAGCCCAATCGCGACCCTGTTCACGGTGACGTTCCCGCTGATCATGCCGGCGATCGTCTCGGGCATGCTGCTGTCCTTCATCGTGATGCTCGGCATCTACGGCATCCCGGCCGTGCTCGGCGCGCCGACCAACCTGAACGTGCTCACCACTTACATCTTCAAGCTCACCAACTGGTCGCCCCCGCTCTACAACACCGCGGCGGCGGTCGCGATTATCCTGATGGTGGTCACGGGGCTCCTGGTCTATCTGCAGCAGAAATTGCTGAGCGGACGCAGCTATACCACCGTCGCGGGCAAGGCGTTCCGGCCGCGCAGCCTCGATCTCGGCCCATGGCGCTGGCTCACCTTCGCGATCGGCATCGTCTACCTTCTCATCGTCGTGGTGCTGCCATCGCTGGCGCTGATCGTCGCGGCGTTCCGCAAATTCATGTTCATCCGCGACGTCGCGAGCCTGTTCGACATGCGGCAATATTCGCTGACGCATTTCGAGAGCATCTTCGACAATCCGTTGACGATGCGGTCGATCTACAATGCGGTCGAGGTCGGCGTCATCACGGCTGTTGTCGGCGGCGCGCTCGCCTTTGCGATCGGCTACACCATCCATCGCACCCGCGTCAGCGGACGCGGTGCCATCGACCTGATCTCGACCCTGCCGGTCGCGATCCCCGGGCTGGTGGTCGGCGTCGCCTATCTCTGGGCCTGGATCGGCGTGCCGGGCGGGCTCTACGGCACGATCTGGATTCTCGCGCTGGCCTTCATCGCGCGCTTCATGCCGGACACCGTGAAGGCGCTGTCGACCTCGTTCCTGCAAATCCACCGCGAGCTCGAGGAGGCCGCCTGGGTCTGCGGCAAGGGCGTGCTCGGCACCATCAGGACGATCGTGTTGCCGCTGGCGAGGCCGGGCGTGCTGGCGTCGATGACGCTGCTGTTCGTGCTTGCGATCCGCGAGCTCGGCTCGTCGCTGTTTCTCTACACCAGCAACACCATGGTGATGTCGGTGCTGCTGCTCGACTATTACGAGGGCGGCAATATCGGCAAGTCCGCGGCCTTCAGCCTGGTGCAGACGGTGCTGCTCGGCGTCCTGATCGGCGGCGCCAACTGGCTGTCGCGCGGATCGGCGCAGGGCAACGTGGCGCGGACCGGATAACAACGAATAAGGGGAGGATTGCGATGGATAGACGAGCCTTCACCACACTGGCCTTGGCAAGCGTGGCGACGCTTGCATTGGCGCCTGCGGCACGGGCGCAGGACTTCGGCTCGGCGGAGTTGATCGCGGCGGCCAAGTCCGAAGGCAAGCTCGTCTACTACACCGCGAACTTCGCCGAGATCGAGCAGCAGGTCATCAAGGCCTTCAACAAGCGCTTTCCCGAGATCAAGGTCGAGATGGTCCGCGCGCCCGGCGGCCAGCTGATTACCCGCGTCAAGACGGAGGCCGCGGCCGGCAAGCTGATCGCCGATGTCGTCGACCATTCCGACCGCGCGCTGATGCAGCCGCTGGAAGATCTGTTCCAGGATTACGCGCCGCCGAACGCGGCCGATTACGATCCGCACGCGCTGATCTCGCCGAAATACTGGCCGCGCGCGACGATCGCCTGGTCGATCGCCTACAACACCGAGCTGGTGAAGGACCCGCCGAAATCCTGGATGGACCTGACCAAGCCGCAATATGACAAGTTGATCGGGCAGGTGTTCGCGCAGTCCGGCGGCACCACCTGGACGCGGATCATGTTCGAGCGCCAGGTGCTCGGCGAAGACTACTGGGCCAAGCAGGCCGCGACCCATCCGGTGTTGTATCCCTCGGGCGCGCCGACGGCCGATGCGCTGGTGCGCGGCGAGATCGCGATCGCGCCGCTGCTCTACAACGTGATCTACCAAAAGAAGAAGGACGGCGCGCCGATCGAGATCTTCTTTCCGCCTGAAGGTGCTCCGGTCAATCCCTACGCGACCGGCATTCCGAAGACGGCGGCTCATCCCAATGCAGCAAAGCTGTTCCTGAACTGGTGTCTGTCCAAGGAAGGACAGACCTTCATGATCAAGGAGCTCGGCAATCTCACATCCCTGAAGGCGCCGCCGGCATATCCGGAGGGGTTCGATCCAAAGGTGGTCAAGCTCTGGTATCCGAAGTTCGACGAGTATGTGAAGCTGCATGCGGCGTGGGTCGCGGACTGGGACAAGACGTTTGGCTACCGGCAATAGGCTGATGGTGCAGCGATGACGGCGACGCTCGAAGTCACCGATCTCAGGAAGCAGTTCTCGATCGGCCGCCCGGCCATCGACGGCGTCAGCTTTGGCGTGCCGGCCGGCGAGATCGTGGTGCTGCTGGGGCCGTCCGGTTGCGGCAAGACCACGACGCTGCGCTGCGTCGCCGGGCTCGAGCATCCGACCGGCGGCGAGATCAGCATTTCCGGGCGGGTGGTCTCCTCGCCGGCAAGCGGCATCCTCGTGCCGCCGCGTTCGCGCGATCTCGGCATGGTGTTCCAGTCCTATGCGGTGTGGCCGCATATGACGGTGCGGCAGAACGTGATCTATCCGCTGAAGCACCGCAGGATCGGGCGCACCGATGCTGCCCGCATGGTTGAGGAGGCGCTGGCGTTAGTCGGACTGTCCGACTATGCCGACCGGCCGGTGGTGGCGCTGTCGGGCGGCCAGATGCAGCGCGTCGCGCTGGCGCGCAGCATGGTGTACCGGCCGCAACTGTTGCTGCTCGACGAGCCGCTGTCGAACCTCGATGCCAAACTGCGCCTGCGGCTGCGCGACGACCTTCGCGTCATCCTCAAGCAGACCGGGATGACAGCGCTCTACGTCACCCATGACCAGGCCGAGGCGGTCGTGCTCGGCGACCGGATCGGGGTGATGCGCGACGGCAAGCTGTTGCAGATGGACACGCCCGACGTGATCTACAACCGCCCGGCCGATCTGTTCGTCGCCAATTTCACCGGCGCCACCAACGAGCTCGCGGGCACGCTCGTCACATGCAATGGCCGCTATGGCGTGGTCGATTTCGGTGACGGCCGGCAAGGGGAGGTCGCGCTGTGCCAGGCGCTCAAGCCCGACGAGAAAGTGCGGATCGCGCTGCGGCCCGAGAACATCGCGATCGGCCGGCCCGACGGCGCCAACACGTTCTCGGCGAAGGTGCTCGACCGCAGATATCAGGGCACCCAGACCGCCTACGGCATCGAGCTGTTCGGCAAACGGCTGGAAGCGATCGAGCTCGGCACCGCCGCGCGCCATCAGGTCGGCGTCGAGGCACAGGTCGCGTTGCCGCGCGAATGCCTGTGGGCCTACCGCGACAGCGGGCCGGCATCGCATGACTAGTGTGACCGCGGCCGTCGCCGGTTCGCAATGATGTGAGGTGAGGCGACCCGTGCCGCCGGTTCGCGCTTTAGCCTTCCTCCACCAGCGCGCGGATGCTGCGGGCGAGTCCGAGGATGCGCGGGCCGCATTCGCGCTCGATCTGCTCGGCGCTGAAGCGGAAGGAGGGGACGCCGCAATTGACCGACAGGCATTCGCCGTTCGGCGTGCGATAGAGCGGGGCGGCGACGCCGAAGATCTCGCGCCGCCATTCGCCGAGCGAGACGGCAAAGCCGCGCTCGCGGCACAATTCGACGTCCGGCAAGGTGCGCTTCTGCACGTAATCGAACTCGTCGGGGCGCTCGGCCTTGACGCGCGCGACATAGGCGCCGAGCTCTTCCTCGGTGAACAGCGACAGCAGTGCGCGCCCGACCGCGGTCGGTGCCAGCGTGCTGACAAAGCCGACGTCGGGCACGTGCGGCGCCGTATCCGTGGTGCGCAACGTCTCGACATAGATGAAGTCGATTCCGAACGGCATCGCGATCGACACCGTGCCGCCGGCATAGGTCGCGAAGTCGCGCATCAGCGGACGCGCGAGCTGACGCACCTTCAGCGAGGACAGCACAGGATAGGCGGCGGCGAGCGCGCCCAGCCCGAGCACGAAACGGCCCTTGGTGTCGCGCCTGAGATAGCCGAGCTGCTCCAGCGTGTAGGTCAGCCGCGACACCGTCGGCCGCGACAGGCCGGTATGCAACGCGAGTTCGGCATTCGACAGCGAGCCGGGATGACGGCGAAACGCCGCCAGCACGTCGAGGCCATGCGCCAGGGTCGTCGCAAAGGAGGGATCCGCCTGAACCTCGGCAGGGGAAGATGCTGTCATACGGAATATTGGTCTCAGATGGTCAGATTTGTCAATATATCGAAATGAATTTGCAAATCGTGTCGATATCGGTTTATCTGCTGGGGATAAGGACAAGGAACCGCTGGAGCGAGGCGCCTCCTGATGACGATGACCGAGCAAGCGCGAGACGCAAAGCCCGCCGCGATCGACAAGGAGCGGCTGCGCCTGAAGTATCAGGAGGAACGCAACAAGCGGCTGCGTCCCGACGGCAATGACCAGTATCTCCAGATCAAGGGCCAGCTAGCGCACTATCTCGACGATCCCTACACGCCGGTCGTGGAGCGCGCGCCGAAGACCGATCACGTGACCTTCGCCTTCATCGGCGGCGGCTTCGCCGGGCTCGCCACCGCGGCGCGGCTGACCGAGGGCGGGATCAAGGATGTCCGCATTGTCGAGAAGGGCGGCGATTTCGGCGGCACCTGGTACTGGAACCGGTATCCCGGCGCGCAGTGCGACACGGCGTCGATGGTCTACATGCCGCTGCTCGAAGAGACCGGCCACATGCCGTCCGAGAAATACGCGCATGCGCCCGAGATCCTCGCGCACTGCCAGCGGATCGGTCGGCAGTTCAATCTCTACGACAACGCGTTGTTTCATACCGAGGTGACGAGCCTCGATTGGAACGCGGCGCAATCGCGCTGGATCATCCGTACCACGCGGGGCGACGCCTTCACCGCGCAATATGTCGGCATCGGCACCGGCCCGCTGCATGTGCCGAAGCTGCCGGGCATTCCCGGCATCGAGCGCTTCAAGGGCCACTCGTTCCACACCAGCCGCTGGGACTACGACTACACCGGCGGCGATCCCAAGGGCGCGCTGATGCAGAGGCTTGCCGACAAGCGCGTCGGCATCATCGGCACCGGCGCGACCTCGGTGCAATGCATTCCGCATCTCGCACGCGCCTGCAAGGAGCTCTACGTGTTCCAGCGCACGCCGTCGTCGGTCGATGTGCGCGGCAACGGGCCGATCGATCCCGACTGGTTCGCCGAGATCGCGACGCCGGGCTGGCAACAGCGCTGGCTGGAGAATTTCACCGCCAACCAGGCCGGCGGATCGGCCGAGGAAGATCTGGTGCAGGACGGCTGGACCGACCTGTCGAAGCGGATCCGCGCCAAGATCATGCTGCTGCCGCGCGAGCAGCGGAGCGTGGAAAACATGCGGGCGGCGTTCGAGGATTCCGACTTCGAGAAGATGGAGGAAATCCGCAACCGGATCGACACCATCGTCCGCGATGCCGACACCGCCAGGAATCTCAAGGCCTGGTACGGCCAGCTCTGCAAGCGGCCATGCTTCCACGACGCCTATCTTCAGGCGTTCAACACCCCTAGCACCCATCTGGTCGATACCGACGGCAGGGGCGTCGAGGAGATCACCGAGAACGGAATCGTCGTCGCCGGCAAGGAATACGCGCTCGACTGCATCATCTATGCATCGGGTTTCGAGGTCGGGACGGAATATCGCCGTCGCGCGGGCTTCGATCTGAACGGCCGCGATGGCGTCAAGCTGTCGGAGCATTGGGCCGAGGGCATGCGCACCAAGCACGGCATCCACGTGCACGGCTTCCCCAACGTGTTCTTCGTGCAGCCGACCCAGGGCGCCAATCTGATCTCCAATGTGCCGCACAATCTGACTGAAGCGGCGCGGACCATCGCGCTGATGGTCGGCCACGCGCAGGACAACGGCTTCGAGGAAATCGAGGTCAGCAAGGAAGCCGAGGATCGCTGGGTCGAACTGCTGCTGACCGGCGTCGGCCGGATGATCGGCGGGCCGGATTGCACGCCCGGCTACTACAACAATGAGGGCCGTGAGCCGGGTCCCGCGGCCAAGCTCAATGTCGGCCATCCCTCGGGCGCGCTGGCCTACTTCAAATATATCGACGGCTGGCGCCGCAGCGGCCAGTTCGAGGGCGTGCAATTCCGCTGAGGGAAGCGCGATCGTAACCGATTTCCGCCAATCGAGGGAGTGCTTGAGTATGGCCCAGACAACCGCAGGCGAAACGTCACACGAAGGTCCGAAGGCGGCATCCGCGCCGGTCATCGCGCAACACGCGGCGACGCTGAAGGCGCTGCCGTTCGCCGACACCAGGGACTTCGACGACGCCGCGCGCGGCTTCCTCGGCACCATCGAGAACGCGCGCGTCACCTCGGCGCAGGGCAGGGTGGTCTGGAGTCTCGAGCCTTACGGATTCCTGTCGGAGGAGAAGGCGCCCGCGACCGTCGATCCGAGCCTGTGGCGGCAGTCGCGGCTCAACATGCATCACGGCCTGTTCGAAGTGGTGCCGGGCGTCTACCAGGTGCGCGGCCTCGACATCGCCAACATGACGCTGATCGAGGGCGACAAGGGCGTCATCGTGGTCGACACGCTGACCTCGATCGAGGGCGCGCGCGCCGCGATGGAATTGTACTTCCAGCATCGCGGCAAGCGGCCGGTCGCCGCCGTGATCTTTACGCATACCCACACCGACCACTGGGGCGGCGCGCGCGGCGTGCTCGACGACGCCATGCTGGCGGCGGGCGTACCGATCATCGCGCCAAACTTCTTCATGGAGCACGCGGTCTCCGAGAACATCATTGCGGGGCCGGCGATGCTGCGCCGCGCGCAATATCAGTTCGGGCCGTTCCTCGCCAAGGGCGTGCGCGGCCATGTCGACTGCGGCCTCGGCAAGACCATGGCGGCGGGCGGCGTGGCGCTGCTGCGGCCGACCGACCTGATCATCGCAACCGGCGACAAGCGCGTGATTGACGGCGTCGAGTTCGAATTCCAGATGGCGCCGAACAGCGAAGCGCCGGCGGAGATGCATTTCTTCATCCCGCGCTACAAGCTGTTGAATCTCGCCGAGAACTGCACGCATAATTTCCACAATCTGCTGCCGTTCCGCGGCGCCGATGTGCGCGATGCGCTGGCCTGGTCGAAATATCTCGGCGAGGCGCTGCAGATGTGGGGCGGCAAGGCGGAAGCGATGTGTGGCCAGCACCACTGGCCGGTGTGGGGGCAGGCGCGGATCGACACCATGATCCGCGAGCAGCGCGACCTCTACAAATACGCCCATGACCAGACCATCCGTCTGATGAACCACGGCCTCAACGCGGCCGAGATCGCCGAGACGATCCGCCTGCCGGAGAGCCTGGAGGGCGCCTGGCACGGCCGCGGCTATTACGGCCATATCAGGCACAACGTGAAGGCGATCTACCAGAAGTATCTCGGTTGGTACGACGCCAATCCGGTCAATCTCGATCCGCTGCCGCCAGTCGAGGCCGGCAAGAAATATGTCGAGTATATGGGCGGCGCCGACGCGATCCTGAAACGCGCCGCGGCGGATTTTGCCAAGGGCGAATTCCGCTTCGCGGCGCAGGCCGTCAGCCATCTCGTGTTCGCCGAGCCTGATAATCAGGCCGCGCGTTCGCTCCTCGCCGATACGTTCGAGCAGCTCGGCTACGCCGCGGAAAGCTCGACCTGGCGCAACGCCTATCTGTTCGGTGCGCAGGAGCTGCGGCAGGGCATGCCGAAAACGCCGCCGCGCTCGCCGATGCCGCGCGAGACGCTGGCTGCGCTGCGCACCGAGCAGCTTTGGGACGTGCTCGGCATCCGCCTCAACGGCCCTAAGGCCGAAGGCAAGCGCATCGTGCTGAACTGGAGCTTCACCGACACCGGCGAAACCTTCGTGCTCAATCTCGAGAATTCCGCCCTGACCTACGTTGGGGGTGCGCAGGCGGCCGATGCGCAGGCGAGCTTCACGCTGGCGCGCAGCGTGCTGGACGAGGTCATCGCCAAGCTGACCACGTTCCCGGACGCCGTGGACGCCGGCAAGATCAAGGCATCAGGCGAGCCGCGGCGGCTTGATGAATTGATGGCGCTGATGGACGAATTCCCGCGGATGTTCGAGATCGTCGAGCCGAAGCGGACGGCGGTGACGTAGAGCCGCGCACGCGGAATTTTACAAACCGTCACCCTGAGGAGCGCGGAACGCGCGTCTTGAAGGGTCGACGGCCCGGCAAGTGGCCGATTCATCCTTCGAGACGCCGCTACGCGGCTCCTCCAGCGACAAAGGCGAAGCCTTTGCGCGGGGATGACGGGTTGGCAGACGATGCCTCAAATCCCGAGATACGCTGCCTGTACCTGCTTGTTGTCGGCGAGTTCGGCGCTGGTGCCCTGCATGATCACGTTGCCGCTTTCCAGCACATAGGCGCGCTGCACCAGTGACAGCGCGCGGCTGACATTCTGCTCAACCAAGAGGATCGCGGTGCCCATTTTGTGGATCTCGCCGATCTTCTCGAAGGTCACGTCGGTCATGACAGGCGCGAGGCCGAGCGAGGGCTCGTCCAGCATCAGAAGGCGGGGCTTCAGCATCAGCCCGCGGCCGACCGCGACCATCTGCTGCTCGCCGCCGCTCATGGTGCCGGCGAGCTGTTTCCTGCGGTCGGCGAGCCGCGGGAAGATGCTGTAGACGAGCTCCATGGTGCGCGCGCGATCTGCCTTCGCCTTCGGCGTGTAGGCGCCGATCTCGAGATTCTCCTGCACCGTCATTTCCGGGAACACCTGGCGGCCTTCCGGGACATGCGCGATGCCGAGCTCGGGAATCCGGTAGGGCGGCAGCGTGGCGAGGTCGACGCCGTCGAACGTGACCTTGCCGCCGAACAGCTTGACGAGGCCGGAGACGGCGCGCAGCGTCGTGCTCTTGCCGGCGCCGTTGGCGCCTAACAGGCCGACGGCTTCGCCCTCGCCAATGGAGATGCTGACGTCGGTGATGGCGGGGACCGAGCCGTAGCTGGCGCTGACGCGGGAGAGCTCAAGCATGGGCGTCTCCCTGCGCCGGCGGATGCACATAGGAGCCAAGATAGGCGCGGATCACTTCCGGATTCTCCACGATCTCCTTCGGCGCGCCCTCGGCGATCTTCTGGCCGTGGTCGAGCACCACGATGTGGCGGGCCACCGCCATGATCGCGCGCATCACATGCTCGACGATCACGATGGTCAGGCCGCTGGCGGAGAGCTTCTTCACCAGCGCCACCGCCTGGTCGATCTCGGCGGGGTTGAGTCCGGCCATCACCTCATCGAGCAGCAGGATCCTGGGTTGCGTTGCCAGCGCGCGGGCCATTTCCAGCCGGCGCTGGTCGATGGTGGTGAGGTCCTTGGCCGGGGTCTGCTCCTTGGCGACGAGGCCGACGAACTCGATCGCCTCGCGCGCCTTGTTGCGCGCGGCCGCGATATGGCGGTCGCGCAGGAACGCGCCGGTCATCACATTGGCGAGCACCGTCATCGCGCCGAACGGCTTTGCCACCTGGAAGGTGCGGGCAAGGCCGAGCGCGCAGACATCATGCGGCTTGAGCCCCACGACCTCGTGGCCGAAGGCGAGCACCGAGCCGGAATCCGGCCGATGAAATCCGGTGATCAGGTGAAAGCTCGTGGTCTTGCCGGCGCCGTTCGGCCCGATCAGCGCCACCGTCTCGTTCTCCTGCACCGTGAAGCTGACGTCCTGCACGGCGCGCAGGCCGCCGAAGCGCTTGCTGAGTCCCTTGATGACCAGTGCTTCTGCCATCCCGACGACCTCAGGCGCGCGCCGGCTTGCGCCGGGCGGTGCGGTGATAGATATCGGTCGCGAACCCGATCAGACCGGTCGGCCGCCACAGGATCACAGCCATCAGGATCAGGCTGTAGACCGTGAGCTGGATGCCACCCACCGAGCTGCCGAGCCAGCTTTGCAGCAGTGCAGAGGTGGTCTCCAGCAGCACGGTGCCGATCACCGGACCCCACAGCGTGCCGATGCCGCCGACGATCGACACCAGCGCCGCCTCGATCGAGACGTTGAAGCTGAACGCGGTCGCAGGATCGATGAAGTAGATGTACTGCGTGTAGAAGGTGCCGGCGAGCGCGGTCAGGAACGCACTGATCATGTAGATGTCGCGCTTGACCTTCGGCGCGTTGACGCCGACCGCTTCGGCGGCGTCCTCATCCTCGCCGATCGCGACGAGATAGTAGCCGATCCAGGATTTCTCGATTCGGTGGGTGATCCACAGCCCGACCACGAGCAGGCCGAGCACGACGTAGTAGTAGGACGACTTCTCCTCGAACTGCATCATCAGCGGCGCGCTGCCGAGGTTCGGGATCGTGGTGCCTTCGGCGCCCCAGGCAAAGTCGCGGAACTTGAGGAAGATCAGCATCAGCACCTGGGCGGTCGCGATGGTGGCGATGGTGAAGTAGGGGCCGCGCAAGCGGAAGCAGAGCCAGCCGATCGGCAGGCTCGCGAGCATCGCGACCACGCCGCCCGCGATCATCCCGATCCAGGGCGAGATGCCGTAATTCACCTGCATGATGGTCGAGGTGTAGGCGCCGAGCCCGAAATAGGCGGCGTGCCCGAGCGACAGCTGCTTGGCGTAGCCGCCCATCAGGTTCCAGGCGACGCCGATGAAGGAGAACAGCAGGATGCGGATGAAGATGTCGATCGCGAACGATGAGGTGACGAGCTGGGGCAAGGCGAGCATGACGACGGCCCCGATCGCCAGCCACAGCCATTTCATTTTGCTGGACGTCTGCATCACCGGCCCCTCCTGGCGCCGAGCCCGCTCGGCCTGAAGGCAAGCGTCAGCAGCAGCAGCGCGAACACCACGATCAGGCCGGAATCGGCGCCGACGAACTGGATGCCGAGCGATTCTGCGACGCCCATCATCAGGCTTGCGATCAGCGCGCCCATCACATTGCCGAGCGTGCCCATCACGACGGCGACGAACGCCATCAGCACGAACACCTGGCCGACGAATGGATAGGCCGAATAGAACGGCATCAGCAGCGAGCCGGCGGCGCCCGCGAGCGCCAGCGCGGTGCCGAACGCGACCGCGAATACGCGGTTCGGATTGATCCCCATCAGCATCGCGACGTCGCGGTTCTGCGACGCCGCGCGCATGGCGCGGCCGAGATCGGTGGTGTGCAGGAGCACCCACAGCAGCCCGCTCAGCGCCATTGCGACCGCGAAGGCGATCAGTTTTGCCACCGGTATGTACAGCCCGCCGATGTGCCACGCCGCATCCGAATAAGACGTGTGGACGGTGCGGTAGTTGGCGCTGAACAACATCAGCGAGAGATTGAGCAGCAATAGCGACAGCGCGAAGGTCAGGAAGATCTGCGGCATGTCGTTCGGCCCGAGCACCCTGCGGATCAGGAAATGCTGGATCAGGACGCCGGCGAGGAACAGCACCGGCATCGAGACCACGAGCGAGACCAGCGGATCGATGCCGAACTGGGTGGCGAGGAAGAACGAGATATACATCCCGATCATCACGAACTCGCCCTGGGCGAAGTTGACGATCTTGACCACGCCGAAGATCAGCGTGACGCCGATGCTGACAAGCGCGTAGATGCCGCCGATGAGCAGGCCGTTGATCACGGCCTGGGCCAGTGTCTCCCACATGCGATGCGACCGCGGCTCAGGTCTTCATCAGCGGGGCGCGGGCGTCTTCCTTCGGAAAGACGCTGACGAGATCGGTGTTCTGCCACTGCACGCCGACCGGGCGGCCGTACACGTTCTTGCCGTCCGGTCCGAACTTCACCTTGCCGCCCGGCGCCATCGCGGCAAAGCCCGAGGAGACATCGAGCGTCGAGAGCGCCTCGCGCACCTTCTTGGGATCGGCGGAGGCGGCGCGCTCCAGCGCGTCGACCAGCATGAAGGTCTGCGCGACCAGGCCGCCGGCATATTCGAACGCGAACTCACCGGTGCGCTTCTTGAATTCGACATTCACCTTCTGCGCGTCGTCGCTGACGTCGTGGTTCCAGTGCGCAACGCCCTGCAGCCCCTCGGCGGCATTGCCGACATTCTTGTAGAAGTCCGGCATCACGAAGCCGCCGGAGCCGCCGTTGATCGCGATGTTGAGCCCGACCTGCTTCACGGTACGCACGATCAGGATGAGGTCGTTGAGATAGGACAGCGAGAACAGCGTGTTGGCGCCGGAGGCCTTGACCTTGTTGATCAGCGGGCTCGCGTCGGTGAACCCGGCCGAATAGGGCTCGAACATCACGATCTCGACGCCTTCGCCCGGCGCCAGCTCCTTTAGCCCGTTCGAGGTCGAGGTGCCGAACGCAGTGTTCTCGAAAATCACGGCGACCTTGGCCTGCTCGCTGACCAGCTTGGCCATCTGCAGCTGCGCCTTGGCGAATTGCGAGGCGCGCGCGAACGGCGTGAAGGTGTAGGTGCGCCCCTTGTTGAGCTGATCGGAGCTCGATCCGGTGATGATCGGGACCTTTGCCCGTTCGCAGACTTCGCTTGCGATCAAGGTCAGCGCGCTGGCATAGCAGCCATGGATCGCCGACAGCTTGTTGCCCGTGATCAGGCGGTCGGTCTCGGTGCGCGTTACCGTGGTGTCACTCTGCACGTCCGAGACGATGAGGTTGAGCTTGGCGCCGCCGAGCGACTTGATGCCACCGGCCTCGTTGACCATGTCGACCGCGAGCTTGGCCGCAGCCACACAGCCGACACCGATCTGCGCCATGCTGCCGGTGGTCGGATAGAGCGCGCCAATGTTGATCGGGTCGGCGGCCCAGCCCCGCAGCGGAACGGCGCCGAACGCGCCTGCCGCCAGCACGCCGCCGGTTTTGGCGAGGAATTTGCGGCGGTTCAGCTTCTTTTGTGAGGGTTTGGCCGGTGCGGCATTATTAATGGCCGACGGCTTGCGGTCCCCTGTCATGGCGTTCCCCCTGCGCGATCGCGGCACGGTTATTCCGTCCGCTCGCTTATTATTTTTTGCTCAAGCGGGGCGCATAAGAGCACGTAATTCGGCATTCGCAAAGGCGATATCAGCCGAACTGATGGGGAAACATGTCGCCGCTGGTGCGTCGCAGCAATCGCGCGACGCGCGCATGCGGATTGTTTTGCTGTCTGAGAGTTGCCGCCGCCCACAACGGTATTATTGACAATCGAATGACCCGACGGACCGGCACGGATGGTGCCGGCCGGCCCGCCGGATCATTCGATCGGCCGCTGCAACTGCTACTCCGCGCTGGCCACCAGCTTGAAGCGCGGCTCGGCTTCCATCAGGCTGCGGAAGGCGGCGAGATAGTCGAGCGCCATGCGCCGCGCGGTGAAGCGGGTCTCGAACTGCTTGCGGATCGCGTCGCGATTGAGCGTTCCGAGGCGGCCGACGGAGGAGATCGCACTGATCTCGTCTTCGACGATGAAGCCGGTCAGGCCATCCTCGATGATCTCCGGCACCGAACCGCGGTTATAGGCGATGACGGGCGTGCCGCAGGCCATCGCTTCGATCATCACGAGGCCGAACGGCTCGGGCCAGTCGATCGGAACCAGGAGTCCGATCGCGCCGCTGAGAAAATCCGGCTTCTCGCGGTCGCTGATCTCGCCGATGAACTCGACCAACGGGTTGCTGGTGATCAGCGGCTTGATCAACTCATCGTAATATTCCTGGTCGGCACGATCGACCTTGGCCGCGATCTTCAGCGGAATGCCGCAGCGGGTCGCGATCTTGATCGCGCGATCGACGCCTTTCTCCGGTGCGATGCGCCCGAGCACCGCGAGGTAGGACGGCTTCGCCGGTTGCGGCGTCAGCAGGTTCTCCGGCAGGCCGTGATGGATTGTGCGCACCCAATGCGCCTGCGGCACCGGCCGCCGCTGCGCGTTGGAGATCGAGATCACCGGAATCTTGGAGAAGGTGTTGAAGACCGGCTGATGCTCCGGCAGGTCGAGCCGTCCGTGCAATGTGGTGACGAACGGTGTCGGCTGCCGCGCGAACAGCGACCACGGATAATAGTCGAGATGGCAGTGCAGGAAGTCGAACTCTTCATCGTCGGCCTTCTGCCGCACGCGTTCCAGCATCACCATGTGGAGCGCATTGGGATCGCGGACCGAGCCGTCGAGCCGCAGTGCCTTCGGCCAGGTCGCATCGAGCTTCGCGGAGGTTTGAGAATCGCCACTGGCGAACAACGTCACGTCATGTCCAAGTGTTACAAGTTCTTCGGTCAGCCAGTGCACGACCCGTTCGGTGCCGCCGTAGAGCTTGGGGGGAACAGCCTCCGTCAGCGGGGCAACCTGCGCGATGCGCATCTCTCCGTCTCCTGTTTGTAATGTGGAATGAACTACCCTCAGCCCTCAGATGGCACCGACATGCCAAAGACGGGAACGTTCTCGCACGTGCGAGGTTCCTTAGATGTGGGAGATCTGCCGCTTCTTTCTTCCATCACACTGTGGTCTTGCTGATGCCATCACGCTCCAACACGGTTTTGCCTATGCCAGCGTTGCAAAATTGTTGCGCAGTGATGGCTGCATCAAGGAATCCCACCGCCGCCCTTCACGTCATCGTGCGCGAGAGCTTCGACTAAAATTTTCTCGTTCACCTTCAACAGCTTTGCAGGACGTCATGGACCATCTGTCAGGATACGCGCATCGCCCGTTCCCCTTTGTGCTGCGCTATCTGCGCCGGCGTCTGCCGTCGCATGTTGTGATTTTGTCAGCCGTGGTTGCGGCGGTTGCCTGTTCGGTAGGCACGCAATACGGCGTCAAGAATCTGGTCGATGCGTTGTCGGCGGGGCCGTCGGCCGCGAATGGCGTATGGCTGGCATTCGCTCTGCTCATGTCGTTGATTGCAGCCGACAACTTCCTGTGGCGGATCGCGAGTTGGACCGCGAGCTACACTTTTGTCAGCGTCACCGGCGATCTTCGCCGCGACATGTTCCGCCATCTCACCGGCCACGCGCCGAGCTATTTCACGGACCGGCTGCCGGGCATGCTGACCAGCCGGATCACGGCGACGTCGAACGCGGTGTTCACCGTCGAGAACATGTTCGTATGGAATGTGTTGCCGCCTTGCATCGCGACCTTCGCGGCGATCACCCTGGTTGGAACAGTCAGCGTGACAATGTCAGCAGTGCTGATCCTGATCGCGGGAACCATGGTTGTAGCCATGTTCCGCATCGCCGCCGCCGGCCGGCCGCTGCACGACGATTTCGCCAACAGGGCTGCCGCCGTGGATGGCGAAATGGTCGACGTCATCAACAACCTTCCGCTGGTGCGCGCGTTCTGCGGCCTCGGCTATGAGCACGAACGCTTCGATGCGACCGTCAATCGGGAACTCGTCGCGCGCGGCCGTTCCCTGCGCTACCTTGAGAAGCTTCGTCTCATTCACGCCGGCGTGACCGTCATTCTGACCATCGCGATGCTGGCCTGGGCGCTCAGTCTCTGGCAGCAGGGCGCGGCGACCACCGGCGACGTGGTGCTGGTGTGCACGCTCGGCATCTCGATCCTCAGCGCCACCCGCGATCTCGCGGTCGCGCTGGTCGACGTCACCCAGCATGTCGCCCGGCTGACCGAGGCGCTGGCGACGCTGCTGCAGCCGCACGAGCTGAAGGACCATCCGGAGGCCGAGGCGCTGGTGAAGAGCGGCGCCGCGATCGCCTTCAACAATGTCGCGTTCCGCTATCCCGGCGGCCTGCAGGTGTTCGAGCGCTTCAGCCTGCGCATCCAGCCCGGCCAGCGGGTCGGCCTGGTCGGCCAGTCCGGTGGCGGCAAGTCAACATTGTTTACCCTTCTGCAGCGCTTCTACGACGTCGAGCTGGGCAACATCACCGTCGACGGCCAGGACATCTCGCGCGTCACCCAGCAGAGCCTGCGCGCGGCAATCTCGGTGGTGCCGCAGGATATCTCGCTGTTCCACCGTTCGATCCTGGAGAACATCCGCTACGGCCGGCCCGACGCGACCGACGACGAGGTGCTGCGGGCGGCGATCGCGGCGCGCTGCGACTTCATCGAATCCTTGCCCGAGGGCATGAACACCATCGTCGGCGATCGCGGCGTCAAGGTCTCCGGCGGCCAGCGCCAGCGGATCGCGATCGCGCGCGCCTTCCTGAAGGACGCGCCGATCCTGCTGCTCGACGAGGCCACCGCGGCGCTCGATGCGGACTCCGAGGAGGCGATCCGCGAGGCGTTGTCGCGGCTGATGCGCGGGCGTACCGTGGTCGCAATCGCGCACCGACTGGCGACGCTGCGCAGCTTCGACCGCGTGATCGTGCTGCAGGGCGGCCGCATCGTCGAGGACGGTCCGCCCGATATCCTCGTGAAGGGAAGGGGCCCCTACCGCGACCTGGTCGCGCGCGAGATGGGCCGCCTCTCCACCAGCGCGGCCTGACCCCGCGTTACTCAAGCGTGTTTGTGCGTTCCGGTGCGTTCGTTCGAGCCGAAGTGGAGCCAAGCAAAGTCGCCAGAGGTTCAGATGGCAGCTGACGTCGTTACGCAGATCATCACCGCTCGCATCACTGAGCACGTCGCCGAATCGCCGTTCTACATTCCAATGACCGGGCCCGCGGCACGGCCGCGGCGCTCGCTCAAGCATGACGACACCTTCATCGTGCTCGACAGCCACGGCGACATCGGCGCCTCGGCCGGCGGGCCGGACGGTCTGTTCAACGCCGATACACGCTACCTGGCGCGGCTGGAAATGGTGCTGGAGAACGTGCAGCCGCTCCTGCTCGGCTCCAACATGCGCGACGACAATTCGGCGCTGACGGTCGACCTCACCAATTCCGACGTCTATCGCGACGACCGTCTGACCCTGCCGAAGGACACGCTGCACATCGTGCGCTCGATCTTCCTGTGGCGCGGCACGGCCTATCAGCGCATCGGCCTGCAGAATCACGGCGATCATGCCGCGAGCTTCGATCTCACGCTGCTGTTCGACAACGACTTTGCCGATCTGTTCGAGGTGCGCGGCGAGCGCCGGCCGCGGCGTGGCATCGGCTCGAGCAAGCTGCTCGGACCGACCGACGTGGTGCTGGAATATTGCGGCCTCGACGAGCAGACGCGGATCACCGCGCTGCATTTCGATCCGCGGCCGACGCGGCTGTCGGTCAACGCGGCGACCTATCATTTCGATCTCGAGCCCGGGCAGGTCACGTCGCTGTTCGTCGCGGTCTCCTGCAACAAGCCGATCATGCAGAAGCCGGTGCCGTTCTTCCGTGGCCTGCTGGCGCATCGCCGCGAGATGCGGACTTCGTCGGCCGGCGCGGCCAGCATCGAGACCTCGAACAACATCTTCAACGAGGTGCTGTGCCAGGCGATGGCCGACCTCAACATGCTGATGACCGAGACGCCGCAGGGCCGTTATCCCTATGCCGGCATTCCCTGGTATTCGACAACGTTCGGCCGCGACGGGCTGATCACCGCGCTGCAGATGCTGTGGGTCGATCCGCGGATCGCCAAGGGCGTGCTGAAGCGGCTCGCGTTGTTCCAGGCCAAGGCGGTCGATCCGCTGGCCGATGCCGCGCCGGGCAAGATCCTGCATGAGATGCGCGGCGGCGAGATGGCCGCACTTCGCGAGGTGCCGTTCGCGCATTATTACGGCAGCGTCGATTCCACTCCGCTGTTCGTGCTGCTCGCCGGGCTCTATCTGGAGCGCACCGGCGATTTGGAGACGCTGCGCGAGCTGTGGCCCGCGGTCGAGGCAGGCTTGCAATGGATCGACGGCCCGGGCGATCCAGATCGCGACGGCTTCGTCGAATACCAGCGCGCCACCGAGGAGGGGCTTCGCAATCAGGGCTGGAAGGATTCGTTCGACGCCATCTTCCACGCCGACGGAACGCTTGCCGAGGGCAACATCGCGCTGGCGGAAGTGCAGGGCTACGTGTTTGCCGGCAAGCAGCTCGCCGCGCGCGCGGCGCGCAAACTCGGCTTTGCCGACAAGGCCGCGAAGCTGGAAGCCGAGGCCGAGCGGCTGCGCGAGCGGTTCGAGGAAGCATTCTGGTGCGAGGAGCTCGGCACCTATGCGGTCGCGCTCGACGGCGCCAAGCAGCCGTGCAAGGTGCGCACGTCGAATGCCGGCCAGACGTTGTTTTCCGGCATGGTGCGGGAAGACCGCGCGCGACGGGTTGCCGCCGACCTGATGAGCCAGAAGTTCTTCTCGGGCTGGGGCATCCGCACCGTCGCCGCGGGCGAAGCGCGCTACAACCCGATGTCCTATCACGATGGCTCGATCTGGCCGCATGATAATGCGCTGATCGCGCTCGGATTTGCCCGCTACGGCCTCAAGCATTCGGTCGCGCATCTGTTCAAGGGCCTGTTCGACGCCGCAAGCTATATGGAACTGCGACGGCTGCCGGAGCTGTTCTGCGGCTTCCGCCGCGAGCGCCGGCGCGGCCCGGTGCTTTATCCCGTGGCCTGTGCACCGCAGGCCTGGGCGAGCGCGACGCCGTTCACGCTGCTGGAGGCGGCGCTCGGCCTCGAGTTCGACACCGCGCGCGGCGAAATTCGCTTGCGCGATCCGCGGCTGCCGGAGTTCCTCAACGACGTGGTGCTGCGCGACCTCAGGCTCGGCGCCTCCAGCGTCGATTTGAGGTTGCGCCGCCATGGCGACGAGGTATCGCTCGAAGTGTTGCGCACACGCGGCCAGATCCAGGTGTCGATCGTGCTGACGCATTGAGCGTCGTCGCGCGGCATGCGTGCGCCGGGAAATCGCGGGGAGAGTAACATGCGTCCGAGGATTTTGATGATGCTGGTCGCAGCGGCGCTGCTGACATGCGCGGGTGTCCGTGCCGCCGACGACGAAGCGCCGGCGCCGACACCATCGCCGCCGCCGGCGGTCCAGGCGCCGCCAGCAACGCCTGCGCCGCCGGCAGCCTCTGCGACGCCGAAGGAGCAGGCCAAGGAGCCCTCAAAGGAATCGTCCAAGGAACCGTCGCCGCCGCCGTCGGTGACCGTGATCGGCGCGCGCGATGCGCACGGCATTCTCGGGCGCGACGTTCGCAGTTCCGCCAATGAGAACATGGGCCGCATCGTCGACGTCATTGTCGACCGCGACGGCAAGGTCCGCGCCGCGGTGATCGATTTCGGTGGGTTCCTCGGCGTCGGCAGCCGCAAGATCGTGGTCGATTGGAACGCGCTGCGTTTCGCCGGTGTTTCCAGCAAGAGCGACAGCATCACGCTGGACCTCAACAAGCAGCAGGTCAGCGCTGCACCCGAATACAAGGAAGATACGCCGCTGATCGTGCTGGGCGCGGCGGGAAGCCTGCATCCATGGGATTACGAACATTAGGGGGGTAGAGCTGGTCGCGCGTCCGAACTCTTCTTTAGAGACGGTTGGCGACGGTCGTGGCAAGCGATCAGCCGGCGGTACTAATGTTGTGCCGCTCGCCCCCGATCAAGGCAGTCCCGAGGAACCGCGTGCGCCGTCGCGCGAAAGCCAGCGCGGCCTCGACTGGTTCATCTTCTTCCTGGCCGACGTGCAGACCGGCTTCGGCCCGTTCGTCGCGGTCTATCTGACGACGCAGAAATGGACCCAGGTCGAGATCGGCTTCGTGCTCTCGATCGGCGGCATCATCGGCCTCTTGGGCCAGATGCCCGGTGGAGCGATCGTCGATGCGGCACGCTCGGAGCGGGTCGTTGCGGGCTGTGCGGTGGCCGCGATCGGCGCCAGTGCTCTGGCCTACGCGCTCTGGCCGATCTTTCCCGTGGTGACGCTCGCCGCGACGCTGCATGCGCTCGCGAGCTGCGTGCTCGGTCCGGCGATCGCCGCGATCAGCCTCGGCCTGGTCGGGCCGCTTGCGATCGGCGAGCGGCTCGGCCGCAACGCGCGCTTCGCCTCGCTCGGCAGCGGCTCGGCCGCGGCACTGATGGGCGCCTGCGGCTATCTGCTGTCGAGCCGCTCGGTGTTCCTCGTCACCTTCATCCTGGCGATCCCGACACTGTTGTCGCTGGCGCGGATCCGCGAGCGCGAGATCGACATCGCCCAGGCCCATGGCGAGGTGAAACGCGAGGTCCCCGACAAGCGCGCCACCAGCGTCGTCGGCCTGGTGCGGCAGCGGCCGCTCTTGATCTTTGCCGGCGCGATGATGCTGTTCCAGCTCGCCAATGCCGCGATGCTGCCCTTGATGGCGGGCGTGGTGACGACACGGTCGAGCCAATGGGCGCCGGTCTTGATCGCGGCCTGCATCATTGTGCCGCAGGCGATCGTCGCGCTGTCCTCGCCGTCGGTCGGCCGCAAGGCCCAGGCCTGGGGGCGGCGGCCGCTGCTGTTGATCGCATTCGCCGCGCTGGCGATCCGCGGCCTGTTGTTCGCGACGGTGCGCGACCCCTATGTGCTGGTCATGGTGCAGATTTTCGACGGCATCACCGCGGCGATCTTCAGCGTGATGGTGCCGCTGATCGTGGCCGACGTCGCCTTCGGCAGCGGCCATTTCAACCTGGCGCAGGGCATTGTCGGCACCGCGGTCGGCATTGGAGCGTCGCTCAGCACGGTGCTGGCCGGCTATGTCAGCGACAAGCTCGGCAGCAGCACCGCCTTCATGGGCCTCGCCGGGATCGCCGCGTTCGGACTGTTCGTGATCTGGCTGGTGATGCCGGAGACGCGGCGGACGGCATGATGGCAGGGCGCAACCGCGGCATCATTAGCCGCCACCGACCGGACCAGGGATGCGGCTACGGGCCCGTTTTGCAGCGCGGCACCCTTTCTCCTGCATGTGCCGTCATATATGAGTGAATACATAAGTGATTTGCTGCTGGAACGAGCCCGATGGTCCCCAGGAGCGAGTTCGCGCGTTGAACCGTGGCGGCGATTAATCAATCCAAAATCGCGGTCTGGTACGGGATTGACGCAGCGCAGGCAGGCATTTCGACCGAGGAGCGGCATGGTACATCGAACGACGACGGCGCAAACCACCGGAGCGATGCGGCGTTGGGGCCAACCCGCCTTTGTGACTTTCGCGGCGATGGTCACAGTTGCGTCACTGACCGGTGGCGTCGCGGCGAAAGAGCAGCGTCCCGCGGCAGCCGTCGAGGCGACCGCGCCGCGCACCGCTGGCGAGCCGATCATGGCGATCGTGTCGATCAAGGCCCAGAAGGTCACGCTCTACGACGCCGAGGGCTGGATCTACCGCGCGCCGGTGTCGAGCGGCGTCAAGGGACGCGAGACGCCGGCCGGCGTCTTTGCGCTGATCGAGAAGGACAAGGACCACCACTCGACCCTCTATGACGATGCCTGGATGCCCAACATGCAGCGCATCACTTGGAACGGCATCGCGCTGCATGGCGGACCGCTGCCGGGATATGCGGCTTCGCATGGCTGCGTGCGGATGCCCTACGATTTTGCCGAGAAGCTGTTCGACAAGACCCGGATCGGGATGCGGGTGATCATCGCGCCGAACGACCCGGCCCCGGTCGATTTCACGCATCCGGCGCTGTTCGTGCCGAACGCGCAAGCCATGGCGGCGGCACCGGCGCGCGCCGAAAAGCTCAGCCGCGAGGCCGCGGATGCCGCCAAGGCGGCCGACGAGGCGAAGAAGGCTTCCGTGGCCGCGACCAAGGAAGCCGCACTGTTCACTCCGGCGTCGCTGCGCAAATTGCAACAGATGAAGACCCGTGCCGACGCGGCGGTCGCATTGGCCGACAAGACGCTCGCCGCGGCCAAGACCGATCTTGCCAAGGCGCGCGCCGAGGATCTGAAGCAGAAGGCAGTGGCCAAGGCCGCGGAAGCGACCACGCAGTTCGAGGCCGCCCAGGGCGACGCCAAGCCGAAGCTCGACGCCGCAGCCGCCGCCAAGGACGCCGCCAAGGCGGCCGAGACCAAGAAGGCCGATACCCAGAAGGCGGCGACCGAGGCCAAGCTCGCGCTGGAGCCGGTGTCCGTCTACATCAGCCGCGCGACGCAGAAGCTCTACGTCCGGCGCAACACCCACAAGCCATGGGCTGACGGCGGCGAGGTGTTCGATTCAAGCATCGAGGTTCCCGTCACGATTCGCGATCCGGACAAACCGATCGGCACGCATATCTACACGGCGATGGCGCGCAACGACGCGGGCGGCCTGCGCTGGACCGAGGTGTCGATCGACGACGGAGACAACGCCAAGGACGCGCTCGACCGCATCACCATCCCGCAGGATGTGCTGGACCGCATCGCGCCGACTGCCGTTGCGCGCTCTTCGATCATCATCTCGGACGAGCCATTGAGCGCCGAGACCAACTATCGCACCGAGTTCGTCGCCGTGCTGAGCAACCAGCCTCAGGGCGGTTTCATCACGCGCAAGCCGACCCGGCCCATGATGACCGACGACATGATCGCGAGCAGGGACGAGGACGGTTTCGGCTTCTTCTATCAGCGCAGCTGGAATCCCCAGGCGCCCACCAATTATGGTAGCCCCCAATACGGCGCTCCCCAGTTCGGTAGCCCCCAGATCTATGGCAATCCTCAAGCCGCCAATCCGCGCCGGCGCGGCGGCCAGTATTACTGGCAATCGCAACAGTGGTAGTGGGGCGGGGGCAGGCCGCCCATCACGGTGAGCCTCCGACGGCGGCGTGATGCCGCCGTCGAAACCCACTGTGCGATGGACTGCCTTACGGGCGAGCTTCCAGGATCAGGTTGAACGGCGTTTCAGCGGCGCGGCGGAACCGCGAGAAGCCGCCCTGGCGCGCCACCTCGCGCAGTCTTGCCTCTCCGGCCTGCGCGCCGAGCGCGAGCCCGACCTCCTGGTCCAGCGACGCTGGCGTGCAGATCATCGTCGACGCCGCGTAGTAGACGCGCCCGATCGGATTGAGGTTGTCCTCCAGCCGGTCGTTGGCGAACGGCTCGATCAGCATGCAGGTGCCGTCGTCGGCGAGGGTGGAGCGGGTGTGCTTGAGGGCGCCGACCGGATCGCCCATGTCGTGCAGGCAGTCGAAGAAGCACACCAGGTCATAGCCCTTGGCCGGGAATGTCTTGGCGGAATGCGTTTCGAAATGAACGCGGTCCGACAGTCCCGCCTCCCGCGCGGACTTCCGCGCCGCCTCGATCGAGCCCTCGTGGTAGTCGAAGCCGTAGAAGGTTGATTTCGGGAACGCCTCCGCCATCAGTCGCGTCGAGACGCCGTGCCCGCAGCCGACGTCGGCGACGACAGCGCCTTTCTTCAGCTTGTCGACGACGCCCTCGAGCGCCGGCAGCCATTCCTGCACCAGATAATGCTTGTAGCTGGTCCGGAAGAAGCGGGCGGTGCCGCAGAACAGGCACTCGCTGCGCCTGTTCCAGCCGACGCCCTTGCCGGTCTTGAAGGCGTCGGTAATCTTTGGCTCATCGAGAAAGGTCGCGCCGACAAGGCTTCCGACGGCGCCGAGGAAGACCGGGCTGTCCTCGTCGGCCAGCGCGAGCGCCTGCTCGGGCAGCATCGAGAATTTTCCGGTTGCCTTGTCGTACTCGATGTAGCCGGAGGCCGCCTGCGCCGACAGCCACTCCTGGATGTAGCGCTCGGCCGTTCCCGTCGCCTTGGCCAGGGCCGCGGCATTCATCGGCCCGCCCTGCGCGAGAGCCCTGTAGAGCCCGAGCTTGTCGCCCAGCAGCATCAGCGAGGCATTCATCGCCGCGCCGACATCGCCGATCATCTTTCCCATGAATGAATTGAGGCGCTCTTCGTTGACGTCCATGATGTTCCTCCATCGCAATCGCGTTTGGCCAAAAGCCATCATTCGCAATTTCACGCATGCGTCGTCGTCCAGCCGTGTGGCGACGTGATCGCCTGAAAGGTTCGGTGCAATGACCCGATTGTTACCGGGCCGGTGGGATCCCACAGCCGCCGGGCTTCACAAGCCCGCGAGGCGAGCCGCCTACGCCATCACGCGCGGCATGATCAGCCTTTTGTACAGCGCACCATAGCAGGCGGCCGACAGGTCCCAGCTGTAGGACTTGGCCATCGCGCTGGAGCGCATGGCGTTGAGCCGGTCCTTGGCGCGGTAGGCGTCGAAGGCGCGCCTGACGCCGCCGAGGAAGGATTCCGCCGACGGCTGCGCAAACAGGAAGCCGGTCTCGCCGTCGGCGATGGTTTCCGCAAGCCCGCCGGTCTGGTGGCCGATCGGCAGTGAGCCGAAGCGCTGCGCATACATCTGGCTGAGGCCGCAGGGCTCGAAGCGCGACGGCATCAAAGTGAAATCGCTGCCGGCGAAGATCCGGCGCGCCTGCGCGTCGCTGAAGCCGATGATCACGCCGATCGCATCGGGCCGGCGGCGATGCGCGGCCACCAGTGCATCCTCGATGGCGGGCTCGCCGCTGCCGGTGACGACGATCTGTCCGCCGTCCCTGATGATCTCGTCGGCGGCGGATAGCACGAGGTCGACGCCCTTCTGATGCACGAGGCGTGCGACGAGGCCAAAGATCGGTCCGCGCGAGACCGCAAGGCCGAACTGACGGCGGACATAGTCGGCGTTGGCCTGCTTGCCCTTCCAGTCGCCGGAGCCGAACGGCTGTGCGAGCTGCGCGCAGTGGCGCGGGTCCCAACTCTCGTCGATGCCGTTCAGGATGCCGGTCAGCTGGTCGGCGTCGGAGCGCACGCGGAGCAGGCCTTCCAGGCCGCAGCCGAGCTCCGCGGTTGTGATCTCCCTGGCATAGGTCGCGCTGACCGTGGTCAGATGCGAGGCGTAGACGAGGCCGCCCTTGAGGAAGGAGAGCTTGTCGTAGAACTCCAGCCCGTCGATGTGGAACGAGCTTTCCGGTGCGCCGATCCGCCGCAGCGAGTCCTTCGGAAACAGGCCCTGATAGGCGAGATTGTGGATGGTCAGGATCGACGGAATCCGCGCGTTGCGCCAGGCGAGGTAGGCCGGTGTGAGCGCGGCCTGCCAATCGTTGGCGTGTACGAGGTCCGCTGCCCAATTCGTGTCCAGCATTCCGGCTGCAAGTTCGGCAGCGGCCGAGGCAAAACGGCCGAAGCGGATGTCGTTGTCGGGCCAGTCGCGGCCGGACTCATCGCCATAGGGATTGCCCGGCCTCTCGTAGAGTTGCGGGCACAGCAGCACGTAGACCGGAAGTCCGTCCCTGGTCGACGCACGCCCGAGCGTGCAGGCCGGCATCTCGGCGAGCGCTCGGCATTGCCCAACGATTTCAATATGCGTGAACTGTTCGACCACATCCCGGTAGCCGGGAAGCATGATCCTGACGTCGCTCCACGGGCGGAGCGCCCGCGGAAGGGCAGCGGAAACGGCGGCGAGCCCGCCGACGCGGACGAAATCGTCCATCTCCGTCGTGACGAATAAGACCTTCAACAAGCGCCCTCGTTCCAGCCCGTGACAGGGCCATGCAAGATCGGGTCCAATCTGCCTTTGAGTAAAATGCAAGACGGCCCGCGCTCCCGGTCTGGACGAGACGCTTTCCTGCCAGGGCGGCTCACTTTAGGGTCACGCGACGCCGAACAACCCATGACGAAGGTGGAGGAAGCCTTGCCGACGACCATAGCCGCTGACGATGAGGGGAATTTGACACGGAGCTTCGACGGCCTTCGCGTGCTCGATTTTTCGACCACGATCGCCGGACCTCATTGCACGCGGATGCTCGCCGACATGGGCGCGGAGGTGATCAAGATCGAGCCCACTGAGGGCGAGACGATGCGGACGCGGCCGCCGGTGCGCAACAATTGCTCGACGGCGTTCGGCCAGCTCAATATCGGCAAGAACAGTCTGGTGCTCGACCTGAAGTCGGCGGCCGGCGTCGAAGCCGTGCGCCGGCTGATCGCCACCGCCGACGTGCTGGTGGAGAATTTCCGTCCCGGCGTGATGCGGCGGCTGAAGCTCGACTATGCCTCGGTCCGAGACATCAATCCGAAGCTGATCTTCTGCTCGATCTCCGGCTACGGCCAGACCGGCCCGTCGGCGGAATTGCCGGCCTATGCGCCGGTGATTCATGCCGCCTCGGGTTACGAGATGGCGCATCTCGCCTATCAGCCGGGACGCAGCCGGCCGGACTATTGCGGCATCTATCACGCCGATGTGCTGACCGGCGTTTACGCGTTCGGTGCGATCTCGGCGGCGCTCTACCAGCGCGCCGCCAGCGGAAAGGGCCAGCACATCGACGTCTCGATGCTGGAATCGATGCTGAGCCTGACCCTGAACGAGTTGCAATGGTCGCAATTCGAGGTGAAGCAAACCCAGCGCCCGATGTTCGGCCCGATCGAAACCACCGACGGCTACGTGATGGTGGCGATCGCCAGCGAGAAGACGTTCCAGAACCTGATGCAGGTGATCGGCCGTCCCGATTGGGTGTCCGATCCGCGCTTCGCCAAATATTCCGATCGGCGGGACAACTGGGCGGGCCTGATGGAGGGCGTCGAGGCGTGGTCGCGCTCGGTCAGCACGCAGGCCTGCCTTGCCGCGCTCAACGAGTATGGCGTGCCGTCATCCGCCTATCGCACCGTGCGCGAGGCACTTGCCGATCCGCAAATCGCCCATCGCGGCGCGCTGACCGAGGTTGCGGACGGCGGCGGCAGCTTCAAGGTGCTCAATCTGCCGTTCCGCATGTCCGGCGCGACGGTCGGTGCGCGCAAGCGGATGTCGACGCTCGGCGAGCACACACTGTCCTATCTGAAGGAGATCGGCCTCTCCGACGATCAGATCGCAGGCTTCGCAGCGCAACCGGCGAAGACGGGTGCGTAGTTAGAGCATGATCCGGACCCGGAGGGCCGCGTTCACGTAAAGTGGGTACCGGTTTTCCGAAAGATCATGCTCGAACAAGTAGATCAGATCACGATGCGAGCTCACGAGATCGCATCGTGATCGCCCTGCGGCTTTTCATCCGTATTACGGTCTTGTCGCGCGCGGCGATTCCGGACAATCTGCCGCCCAACAGACGACGATCCGGAACACCGGACGTCGCCCACCTGGGAGGGAGCATTGATGAAGCTGGTCGGGCGCGCGCGCGCAGTTGCGCGCATATTTCTTGTGGCGGGATTAGGTGGGGCGATGTCAGCTGCACCGGCCCATGCGCAGAAGCAGGGCGGCACGCTCACCGTCGGCCAGGAACTGGACATTCCGGGCTTCGACCCGCTCAAGGTCGGCGTTTACGATACCTCGGCCAACACCGCAGCGGCCGCGATCTTCGACACGCTGATGACGCTCGACGAGAAGGGCGAGCCGAAGCCGAAGCTCGCGCTGTCGTGGGAGCATTCCGACGACTTCAAGACCTGGACCATCAAGCTGCGGCCCGGCGTGAAATTCCACGACGGCACGCCGTTCAATGCGCAGGCGGTGAAGGAGAACTTCGACCGCCAGAAGGACCCGGCCAACAAGTGCCGCTGCGCCTTCTACATCTCCAGCATCAGCAGTGTGCAGGTGGTCGATGACCTGACGGTGGTCTACAATTTCAGCGACCCGTCGGTGAATTTTCCGGCGACCCAGTCGATCCAGAGCTCCAACAATGTGATGCAGTCGCCGACCGCGTGGAAGACCAAGGGCGAGGATTACAATCGCAATCCGGTCGGCACCGGTCCCTACATCCTGAAATCCTGGACCGCCGGCGACCGCATGGTGCTGGAGAAGAACCCGGACTATTGGGACAAGGGCAAGCCCTATCTCGATCGCATCATCTTAAAGCCGCTGCCGGACGCGCAGTCGCGTTTTGCCTCTCTGCAATCGGGCGAGGCCGACGTCGTCTGGGACGACGAATACGACGCCGACAACATCGTCAAGGCGCAGAAGGACAAGAGCCTGACGGTCCACTCCTATGCCGGCTCCGGCGCGCAAGTCTACGCGTTCAACACCAAGGCGGCGCCGTTCGACGATGTCCGCGTGCGCCAGGCGCTGGTCATGGCGCTCGACCGCAAGAAGATATCGCAGGCGATCACCAACGGCCTGGCGCGGCCGGCCACCAATCCCTATGGCGACGGCTCCTGGGTCAAGTGCAAGGACGACGGCGCGCTGCCGGAAGACGCGGCGAAGGCCAAGGCGCTGATCAAGGACTACGGCAAGCCGGTTGATTTCAAGATGATCGTCTCGGCGACGCCGCGCGGCCGCACCATCGGCCAGGTGCTGCAGCAGCTCTGGAAGCGGGTCGGCGCCAACATGGAGATCGAGCAGGTCGATCAGGCCACGATCGTGCCGCGCGCGTTCATGCGCCAGTTCCAGCTCACGCCGTGGCGCATCGTTGACCTCGCCGATCCCGATCCGCAGATGTATGCCAATTTCCACACCGGCAGCCCGGTGGCGCTGGCGAACTTCTCCGATCCGGAGCTCGACCGGCTGCTGGAGCATGCGCGAACCACCGCCGATGTCGCCCAACGCACCGACGACTATTGCGCGATCAGCCGCCTGATCAACAAGGAGGCGCTCTGGTTCTGGACCTTCCAGAACACCTACTACGCAATCTCGAGCGCGAAGGTGAAGGGCGTGCCGAAGATGTTCAACGGGGTGCTCGACGTCTCCTACGCCTGGAAGGAATAGCCTTTCATGCTGTTCTTCGTCGCGCGCAGGCTCCTGTACCTGGTACCGGTGCTGATCGCGGTCTCGGTGCTGACCTTCGTGATCGCCTCGCTGTTGCCTGGCGATCTGGCCTACGTGATCCTCGGCGACCAGGCGACGCCCGAGAACGTCGCGGCCCTGCGTCACGACATGGGGCTCGATCAGCCGATCTGGCTGCGCTATCTCGGCTGGCTGTGGCACATCCTGCAGGGTGATTTCGGACGGTCCTTCCGCACCGGGCAGACCGTGTTGCAGGCGGTCAGCGAACGCATCCCGGTCTCGTTCGAGCTGATGATCCTGGCCGAGCTGATCGGGCTTGCGATCGGCGTGCCGCTCGCGATCGCCTGCGCGGCCAAGGCCGGCAGCGCGTTCGACCGCTTCACGACCGGCTCGGCCTTCGGCATGCTGTCGGTGCCGACCTTCCTGTCCGCGATCCTCTTGATCTATCTGTTTGCGGTCGAGCTGCGCCTGCTGCCGGCGACCGGCTATGTGCCGTTCACCGAGGACCCGGTCGCCAATCTGCGCTTCATGGTGCTGCCGGCGCTGACGCTCGGACTTGCGGAATGGCCGGGCATCATGCGCGTGCTGCGCTCCGACATGATCGCAGCGCTGCAGGAGGACTATATTGCGCTCGCCAAGGCGAAGGGCCTCAAGCCGTCGCGCATCCTGTTCGTGCACGCGCTGAAGCCGTCGTCGCTGACGCTCGTCACCATCACCGGCATCAATATCGGCCGCCTGATCGGCGGCGCCGTCATCGTCGAGTCGATCTTCGCCTTGCCGGGGATCGGCCGCCTCCTGGTCGGCGCGATCTATACCCGCGATCTGATCATCCTGCAGGGCGTGGTGCTGCTGGTTGCCGCGGGCTTCGTGATCATGAACTTCGTCGTCGACATGCTCTACGCCCTTCTCGACCCGAGGATCCGCCATGGCCACGCTTGAGCTCAGCCTCGAGGAAGAGGCCGGTGCGACGCCGGTCCGGCGCCGCCGCGGGCTCGGCATGCTGTTCTGGATTGCGATCGGCTGGATGGCGCTGGTGTTCGCGGTCGCGATCTTTGCCGACCTGCTGCCGCTGCCGAGCCCGACCGACATGGACATGCTGGAGCGGCGGGCGCCGATCTCGGCCGAGCATTGGCTCGGCACCGACGGTCTTGGCCGTGACGAGCTGTCGCGGTTGATCTATGGCGCGCGTATCTCGCTGATCGTCGGCCTCTGCGCACCGATGATCGGTGTCACGATCGGCGGCGCGCTCGGCATGCTCGCGGGCTATTTCCGCGGCCGGTTCGAATCCTTCGTGGTCGGCAGCATGGACGTGCTGCTGGCGTTCCCGCCGCTGATCCTGGCGCTTGCGGTCACCGCCTATCTCGGCCAGTCGATCTTCAATCTGACCTGCATCCTCGGCGTGCTTGGCATTCCCGCCTTCATGCGGGTGGCGCGGGCGGCGACCTTGTCGCTGGCGCGGCGCGAGTTCGTCATCGCGGCGCAGGCGCTCGGCGCCACGCATGCGCGCATCCTGCTGCGCGAGCTGCTGCCCAATGTGATGCTGCCGCTGCTCGCCTTCTTCCTGCTCGGCGTCGCCGTCACCATCGTGGTCGAGGGGTCGCTGTCGTTCCTCGGCCTCGGCGTGCCGCCGCCGATCTCGAGCTGGGGCAGCATGATCGGGGAGGGCCGTGAGAGCCTCGAGGTGGCGCCGCGGCTCGCCTTCATTCCGGCGATCGCGATGTTCCTGACCGTGCTTTCGTTCAACCTGATCGGCGATACGATGCGCGCGCTGACCGATCCCAGGCAGGGGGCGCTATGAGCCGGACGCTGCTCTCGGTCGAGAATGCGGTGGTCGACCTGCCGACGCCGCGCGGCAATCTGCGGGCGGTCGATCATGTCGATCTTGCCGTCGGCGCCGGCAGGACGCTCGGCATCGTCGGCGAGTCCGGGTGCGGCAAGACCATGCTGTCGCGCGCGATCCTGCAGCTGCTGCCCAAGAAGGCGAAACTGTCCGGCCGCGTGATGTTCGACGGGCAGGATCTGACGAAACTGCCGGCGGAGAAATTGCGCAAGCTGCGCGGCCGCTCGCTCGCGGTCGTGTTCCAGGACCCGATGACCTCGCTCAATCCGGTGCTGACCATCGGCACCCAGCTGATCGAGACCATTGTGGAACATCTCGAGCTCGACGTGGCCCAGGCCAGGCAGCGCAGCATCGAACTGTTGGCGGCGGTCGGCATTCCCGCGCCCGAGCAGCGCCTGGCGCAATATCCGCACCAGCTCTCCGGCGGCATGCGCCAGCGCGTCGCGATCGCGGTGGCGCTGTCCTGCGAGCCGCAGCTCCTGATCGCGGACGAGCCGACCACCGCGCTCGACGTCACGATCCAGGCCCAGATCCTCGATCTCTTGGCGCGCGAGCAGCAGCGCCGTCACATGGCGATGATCATCATCACGCATGACCTCGGCGTGGTCGCCGGCCGCACCGACGAGGTCGCGGTGATGTATGCCGGGCGCGTCGTCGAACGCGCGCCGACGCCGGCATTGTTCAAGCAGATGCGGATGCCCTACACCGAGGCGCTGCTCGCCGCGCTGCCGAAGCTCGACGTCCCGCCGCATACGCCGCTGCCGGCGATCTCGGGACGGCCGCCCGACCCGACCCGGCCGCTCAAGGGTTGCTCGTTCTCGCCGCGCTGCCGTTACTCCGCGGAGCGCTGCGGCACGGAGAAGCCGCAGCTCAGCCGGGCGGAAACGCCGGAACATCTCTACGCCTGCTTCCATCCGATCACCGCGGGGGTCGGCGCATGATGCTGCAGGCCGCACCCGATCCGCTGATGAAGGTGGAAAACCTCGTCGTCGAATATTCGGTGGGAGGCAAGACCATCCATGCCGTCTCCGATGTCAGCCTCGAGATCGCGCGCGGCGAGACGCTGGGGCTGGTCGGCGAATCCGGCTGCGGCAAGTCCACGCTCGGCCGCGCCGTGCTGCAACTGCGCCAGGCCGTCTCCGGCAAGGTGCTGTTCGACGGGCACGATCTCACCGCCCTGAAGGGCGAGGCGCTGCGCAGGATGCGGCGGCGCGTGCAGCTGATCTTCCAGGACCCGATCGCCTCGCTCAATCCGCGGCGGCGGATCGGCGACATCGTCGCCGAGCCGCTGGTGATCGCAGGCGTCAAAGATCCCGAGGAACGCCGGCGGCGGGTCAGCGACGTGCTGTCGGCGGTCGGCCTCGATCCGGCGCTGGTGAGCGGGCGCCTGCCGCATGAATTCTCCGGCGGACAATGCCAGCGCATCTGCATCGCCCGCTCTCTGGTGCTCAATCCGGAATTCGTGATCTGCGACGAGCCGGTGTCCGCGCTCGACGTTTCAATTCGTGCCCAGATCCTCAATCTGCTGGAGGAGATGAAGGCGCGCTACGGCCTGACCCTGCTGTTCATCGCCCACGACCTCGCCGTGGTGAAGGCGGTCTCAGATCGCGTCGCGGTGATGTATCTCGGCCGGCTCTGCGAGGTCGGCCCGTCGGAGCAGCTGTTTGCACGGCCGGCGCATCCCTATACCGCGCTGCTGATCGAGGCGATCCCGGTGCCGGATCCGGATGTCCGCCCGACCCAAAGCGTGCCGGTCGGCGAGCCGCCGTCGCCGATTGCGCCGCCCTCCGGCTGCCGCTTCCGCACCCGCTGCCCGCGGGCCGATGCGCGCTGCGCCGGCGAGGTGCCGGAACTGCGCGTGGTTGCGCCGGGCCAGTTCGCGGCTTGCCATCATCCCCTGATCTAAATATCCGGAGGCCGACACCGCGTTTGTCCCGGACGGGCAGGCGTGGCAAGGTCCGCCGCAAGAACAAGCTACGGGAGAACAGCGATGAAGAGTTTCCAGGTCGTCGATTTCAACGCCCCCTTGAAGGAGGTCGATCAGCCGACGCCGCAGCCGTCGGGCACGCAGGTGCTGATCAAGGTCAAGGCCGCCGGCGTCTGCCACAGCGATCTGCACATCTGGGAGGGCGGCTATGATCTCGGCCACGGCCGCAAGCCGCTGTCGCTGAAGGATCGCGGCGTCTCGCTGCCGCGCACGATGGGCCATGAGACGGTCGGCGAGATCGTTGCCTTCGGGCCCGACGTCAAGGACGCCGATAAGGGCGGCCTCAAGGTCGGCGATGTCGCGCTGGCCTATCCCTGGCTCGGCTGCGGCAAGTGCCCGACCTGCCTCGGCGGCGACGAGAACATGTGCGCGATCAAGCCGAATGCGCTCGGCGTCTATTGCGACGGCGGCTACGCCGATCACATGACGGTGCCGCATCCGAAGTATCTGCTGAACCTCAAGGGGCTCGATCCCGTCACGGCCGCGCCTTACGCCTGCTCCGGTGTCACGACCTACAGCGCGCTGAAGAAGGTCGAGAAGGATCTCGACACGCCGATCGTGATCTTCGGCGCCGGCGGTCTTGGCCTGATGGCGCTCTCGCTGCTGAAGGCGATGGGCGGCAAGGGCGCGATCGTGGTCGATATCGACGCCAGAAAGCGCGAGGCGGCCGAAGCCGCCGGCGCGCTCGCGACCGTCGACGGCAAGGCGCCCGACGCGCTGGAACAACTCGTCAAGAAGGCCGGCCAGCCGATCCGTGCCGCGATCGACCTGGTCGGCAACGCCCAGACTTCGCAGCTCGGCTTCGACTGCCTGACCAAGGGCGGCAAGCTCGTGATCGTCGGCCTGTTCGGCGGTGGCGCGCCCTGGGCGCTGCCGCTGATCCCGATCAAGGCGGTCACCATCCAGGGCAGCTATGTCGGTAATCTGCGCGAGACCCAGGAACTGCTCGACCTCGTGCGGACCAAGAAGATTCCGGCGATCCCGGTCACGCCGATGCCGCTGGCAAAGGCGAACGAGGCGCTGACCAATCTGCAGAAGGGCCAGCTGGTCGGCCGCGCGGTGTTGACGCCGTAGATCAACTCGCCGTCATTCCGGGATGGTGCGTCAGCACCTGACCCGGAATCTCGAGATTCCGGGTTCGATGCTCCGCATCGCCCCGGAATGACTGTTGTGTTCCGGAGAACCCCATGTCCGCCAACGACGCACTTCACATCGCCGTTCTCGGTGGCGACGGCATCGGCCCCGAGGTGATGGCGCCGGCGCTCGACGTGCTGCGCAAGATCGAGGCGTCGGCCGGTCTCAAATTCCGCTTCACCGAGGCGCCGGCCGGCGCGGGCCATTACAAGGAAACCGGTAAGTCGATGCCGGAGAGCACGATCCGGTTGTGCGAGGAGGCCGATGCGATCCTGCTCGGAGCCTGCGGCCTGCCGTCGGTGCGCTACCCCGACAACACCGAGATCGCGCCGCAGATCGAGTTGCGGATGATCTTCGATCTCTATGCCGGCGTGCGGCCCGCGCGATTGATTCCCGGTGTATCGAGCACGATCGTCGGCGCCGACCGGAAGGGCATCGACCTCGTCGTGATCCGGGAATCGACTGAGGGCCTGTTCGCCTCGATGGGCAAGGGCGTCGTCACCGACAGCGAGGCGCGCGAGACGATGGTGATCACGCGCCACACCTCCGAACGGCTGTTCGAGTTCTCGTTCCGGCTCGCCGAACGCCGCAAGGCGCGCGGCAAGGTCAATGGCGGGCTGACCTGCGTCGACAAGGCGAACGTGTTCAAGGCGTTCGCATTCTTCCGGAACATCTTCGACGAGACTGCGAAGCGTCATCCCGACGTCAGGGCTGACCACCTCTACATCGATGCGACCGCGGCTGCGCTGGTGAAGCGTCCGTGGGACTTCGACGTCATGGTGACCGAGAACATGTTCGGCGACATCCTGTCCGATCTCACCGCCGGCCTGATCGGCGGCATGGGCATGGCGCCGTCAGCCGACATCGGCGACCGCTACGCGCTGTTTCAGCCGTGTCATGGCACGGCGCCCGACATCATGGGGCAGGGCAAGGCCAATCCGACTGCGATGATCCTGTCGGCGGCGATGATGCTGGACTGGCTCGCCGACAAGCATGGACTCGAAAGCGCCGCCGAGGCCGGAGAGCGGATCGAGCGCGCCGTCGACAAGGTCTACGCCGACGGCATCAAGCCGTTCGAGTTCGGCGGCAGCAACGGCACGACCGATGTTGCGAAGGCGGTGCTGGCAGCGCTCTAGCGCGAAAGGGTGAGGGGGCCGAAGCCCCCTCGCTGATGATTAGCGATGGTGTCCGCCGTGATGTCCACCGCCGTGATGGCCGCCATGATGGCCGCCGTGATGAGGGCGGTGCCCGTAGTGATGCGGGCGATGGTGGAAGTGCGGACGATGATGCCATCCGTGATGGCGCGGTCCGTAGTAGCCGTATGCGCCCGGCCGCCAATAGCAGCGGCCCCAGCGATCGCAGACCTGGCGCACCTTGTCGACATTGGACGTTTCGCCCGCGATGTGACTGGCTTGCGGAAGCCCGTTGGGCATCGCGGATGCCGCGCCGGACATCAACGCTGCGCTTCCAAGCGCGGCGAGTCCAATAACGGCAAGCTTGATATTCATCGAGATCTCCTTGGTTGAAGCCTGAAAACGTTCATGCGGGCCACTTCGTTGCTGCGACAAAAAAGACAGGCTCGTGCACTCGGTTCTGGCGGCGCCGGTTCAACTGACGAAATGCGGGAGTTATGAGGTCGCCCGATGTGCGGGCGACAATTGGCCGCGCGACAGAATAGCGACGCATTGCGCGCGCCTGCGCTGCGCGAGATGAGAGTCGGAGCGCGAGCTGGAAAAGCGCGGCGTGCATGCGCGGCGATCTGCGCGCATGCTCACGTCGAGCGATGAGATCATGACGCGATGCTCGTCGCCGCTTCATGACCGCGCATCCGCACGGGGACTGAAGCTGTCCGCCTGGATCACAAAATCTTGAAAGACAGAAGCGCCCCAAGAAAAAGCGCTGCCATCGGCAATGGCAGCGCTTCGACATCTTCTCGGCCCGACCGGCATGTGCGGCCGCAGCGGCCGGCGACCGGCCGTTGCGGTGTGGTGGGATCGCGTTCGCGGCGCCGCGACCCGATCCGCGCTCAGTCTTCGTTGGCGGCGATCGATTCCATCAGCGACACCAGCTGACGCTGCACCGTCTGATCCTTGATCTTGCTGTAGGCGCGCAGCAACCGGAGGCTGAACGCGCTGTCGAGGAACAGCAGGCTCTCGACTTCGCGGGCCTTGTTGTCGCCGTCGTAGAAGAAGGTGACCGGCACATCCAGCGCCGTCGCGATCTGCTGAAGGCGGGCAGCGCCGACACGGTTGACGCCCTTCTCGTACTTTTGAACCTGCTGGAAGCTGACGCCAAGCTTGTCGCCGAGTTCGGCCTGCGAGATCTTTTGCTCGACACGGCGCAGGCGAATCCGCTTGCCCAACTCAATGTCCGGCTTGCCGGCACTGCGCTGCTTCATCTTCTTTGCTGCTGATCTGTTCATTCTTGTGACCCGTCCTTCAAATCGAGAATCCCTGGCCCGGCTGGGTCAGGGACACGTTCATGATGTACCGCGTTAAGCTCGAGTGGATCGCCAGTTCGTCGGAACCACGAAATCCAGGAAGATCGCGGGATGGTATCCAACCGCAAAAGCGCATTGGAAACACCCTAGTACCAACTCGGTCGACTACCTGAAGTCGACCGCGCCAAGGTGTCTGTCGACACCCCGCCCTCTACATTTGGCAAAATATTGACCAAACCACAACTAGCGCGAGTTTGATCGACACAGATTTTGCGCACATGCATAATAGGCGTCAACGCACAGCGCCCGTAGTTCTACGGGCCACCATATTGTACGGGCGTCGTTGCGTGGATGCAACCCCAGCTAGTGCAGCCTGAGGTCGAGAAGTGGCCGGCGAGTGCTTGACTGAATCATCCGATTTGCAAGAGTTTGACGTAAGTCCAAGTCAGGCTTTCGGAATGTTGCTGGACAATTGCCCAAAAGTTCTCAATCATCTGGAACAAATGTGTGCCTACGACAAGCCGGCGAACTCTGGCGGGAGGGGCCAATGAAGCGAAAGAGGGGAAGGCCTCGACTCTACCTCGCGGCTTCGGGAGTTGAAGAAATGCCGGTCGCAAACACGGAAGAACGGTTGCTGGCGCTGCTCGCAACGCTGGAGGAATGTCAGGCGTTCCTGACCGACCGGGCGAACACGGAGACGGCGCGGCTGTTGTCCCTTGCCATCCTCGAGCTTCGGATGGAGCTCCACAAGGTGACGGATTCCGAGCTGAAGGCCCTCTGTGACATGATCGCGTCGGACGAGCCCGTGCAGGAACAATCGACGACCCGGCAACTGCCGCCGTATTTGAGGCTGGTCAAGTAATCAGCGCCCCGCGCCACGCGCGGGACGCTGCTCGCTTCGGGACGCGCGGCTCAGCCCGCAGTCACGTCAACCGCCTCGGCGCCTTCGAGCACGCGACGGGCCTTGTCGCGGTCGAGGTCACCTTCCCATGCCGCGACCACGACGGTGGCGACGCAGTTGCCGATCAGATTGCCGACTGCGCGCGCCATGCCGATGAACCAGTCGACCGAAAGCACCAGCACGAGGCCGATCGCCGGGATGCTCGGCACAGCGTTGAGCGTCGCCGCCAGGATGACGATCGCCGACCCGGGTACGCCATGCGCACCCTTCGAGGTGATCAGCGACACGCCGAGCACCAGCATCAGGTCGCCGAACGACAGCGGCGTGTTGGTCGCCTGCGCGATGAAGACGACCGCAAGCGTCAGGTAGATCGAGAAGGCATCGAGGTTGAAGGAATAGCCGGTCGGGATCACGAGGCCGACCACCGAATCCTTGACGCCGAAACGCTCCAGCTTGCGCATCACCTGCGGCAGCACCGCGTCGGACGATGCCGTGGCGACCACGATCATCAGCTCCTCGCGCAGGTAGCCGAGGAACTTGAGGATGTTGATGCCGGCGAGCGCCATCACGGCGCCGAGCACGCCGAGCACGAAGATCGCGACCGACACGTAGAACAGCGCGACCAGCGATAGCAGCTGCTTCAGCGAACCGACTCCGTATTTGCCGACCGTATAGGCGACGGCGCCGAGCACGCCGATCGGAGCGAAGCGCACGATCAGGCCCATGGCGCGGAACAGCACGGTCGAGACCGCGTCGATGAAGGAGGAGATCTTCTCGCCCTTCTCGCCGCCGACCAGCGCCAGGCTGACGCCGAAGATGATGGCGAAGAACAACACCTGCAGCACGTCGTTGCGCGACAGCGCGTCGAACGAGGTGGTCGGGATGATGTTGAGCAGGAAGCTGCCGATGCCTTCGCCCTTCAGCTTCTGCGCGTTGCTGGCATAGTTGCCGAGCGCCTTGGCATCCAGCGTCGAGGTGTCGATGTTCATGCCGTGGCCGGGGCCGAACAGATAGGCGAGCAGCAGGCCGACCACGAGCGCGACCGTCGTCATCGCCTCGAAATAGACCAGCGCCTTGACGCCGACCCGGCCGACCTTCTTGAGGTCGCCGGCACCGGCGATGCCGTGCACGACGACGCAGAACACGATCGGCGCCACGATCATCGAGATCAGCTTCAGGAAGGCATCGCTGAAGATCTTCAGCCCGATCGCGAAATCGGGCGCGGCCATGCCGATGACGATGCCGAGCAGCAGCGCGACAAGCACCTGCACGAACAGTGATGTGTAAAGCGGCTTGCGCGCAACTGTCGCTTCCGCTGCGATGGTCGACATGACTTCCCCCTGGTTCTGGCCGGCCGGACCCGCCAATCTTAGCAACTTGCGTGCCAAGATGTCGCAGGATCGGCCACTCCTGCCAGGTCAGCCGTCGATTTCGAGGGCGCTGGTCACGGTGTAGACGACGCCGTGGGGCAGGAAATCCACGGTGGCCTCGCCGCCGAGCTGGTCGCGGGCGCTGCGCTCGATCAGGCGGGAGCCGAAGCCGCGCTGGACCGGCGCGGTGACCTGTGGGCCGCCGGCCTCCGTCCAGACCATCCGCAGCTTCGGTCCGGGGCTCTCGTTGATGATCTCCCAGTCCAGCGTCACTGTGCCAGTGTCGTTGGACAGCGCGCCATATTTGGCGGCGTTGGTCGCCATCTCGTGCAGGATCATCGACAGCACCAAAGCAAGCCGGGGCGACAGCGGCACGCGGGGTCCGAACATCCTGACCCGCTCGGCGGCGTTGTTCAGCAGATAGGGCCGCAGCACGCGGCTGACCACGTCCTGGAAGTCGGAGCCCTGCCATTTGTCGGTCGAGAGCAGATTGTGCGCCTCGGCCAGCGCGCCGAGCCGCCCCTCGAACTTGTCGCGCTCGGTGCGGCTTGCGCTGCGGAAGGTCTGCGTGGCGATCGATTGCAGGATCGCCAGCGTGTTCTTGACGCGGTGGTTGAGCTCTTCGATCAGCAGGTCGTGCAGCATCTCGCCGCGCGCGATCGTGGTCGCCATCCTCACCGCAAAGCCGAGCCCGACCAGCAGCAGGACGCCACCGATCACGCTGGTGATCGCCAGCGAGCGCCACAGCGGCGCCACCAGCGAGTTCTCGGCGATCCCCGCGGCGACGGTCCAGCCGGTGACGCGCGACCGGGTGAAACCCGTGATCAGCGCCACGCCTTCCAGCGAGACGGTCGGCAGCGTCGCCTCGCTCTGGCGGAACATCTCGGCAAACAGCGACGGCGAGGCGCGCTGGCCGATGGTCGCCTGCGGGTTTGGCACCCGCGCCAGGTTGACGCCGTCGCTGTCGAAGATCGAGATGGTCCAGTCCTGGTTGAGGCGCTGCTTCTCGATGATGGCCTGGAACACCTCGATCGGCGGGCTGAAGGAAATGTCGTAAAGCACTTCGCCGTCGCGCATCACCGGCACCTCGACCGTGATGATCAGCCGCTGCTTCACCGCGCCGAAGAACAGGTTGGAGTATTGCGGCTGCCGCGTCGTGAACACCTTCTCGAGGATCTCGAGATTGTTGCGTGGCGGCAGGCTCGCGGTGTCCGGCGTCAGCGAGGAGAACACCTGGCGTCCGGCGCGGTCCGCCACCAGCACCACGCCATCCTTGCCGTACTGGTCGATGAAGCCGACCGCGACGCGGCGGAAGTTGTCGAAGTCGCTGTTGCGCAGCGAGTTGGTCAGCGCCAGCACCTGCAGCCCGCCGGTCATGCGCTGCATTTCCGCATCGAGCAGCAGGCGGATGCTGCGCGCCGTCTCCAGCACGCGCTGCGTGGCCGCCTGGCGATCCCGCTGATAATTGTGGAAGACGATCCCGACCGCGAAAATGATCAGCGGCAACATCGTTCCCGCGACCAGAAGCGCGAGACGGACTGGCAATGTCAGTTTCGGCACGATGTCCCCAGGTCGGTGCCCATTGGCTGTGAGCTTAGGGGAAGCGGGAAAAGTCCGCCAAAGGAAACAGTTGGTTATCGGAAAAGTTCCGCGGCGCCCAAAGCATGATCCGGAAAAGTGTGAAGCGGTTTTCCGAAAGGATCATGCTCGAACGAGCATATGCGCCGCGGAACGATGTCAAGTCAGAGATTGCTCTCGGTGATCGCGGCGTAGACCATGGTGCGCAGCTCGCGCCGCAGCGGATAGGCGCTCGACGGCAGCACCTGGGTCATGAAGATCGTGATCAGCTCCTCGGCCGGGTCGATGAAGAACGACGTCGTCGCGGCGCCGCCCCAGTTGAATTCGCCCGGGCTGCCGGCGATCAGCGTCTGCGACGGGTGCATGGTGACGGCGAAGCCGAGGCCGAAGCCGATGCCGTTATAGGCGGCTTCGGCGAACATCGAACGCGACATCGCCGGCAGGTCGACGCCTCCAGGCAGATGGTTCGAGGTCATCAGCTTCAGCGTCTTCGGGCCGAGCAGCCTGACGCCGCCGAGCTCGCCGCCATTGAGCAGCGCCCGGCAGAAGGTCAGGTAGTCGGCCGCGGTCGAGCACAGTCCGCCGCCGCCCGAGATCAGCGAAGGCGGCGCCAGGAACGAGCTGGTGGTCGGATCGTCCTGCAGCGTCAGTGTGCCCTTGCGCTCGGCGGCGAGCGGGTTGAAGCCGCCCTGCGGATCGGCGGAATAGCAGGCGGCAAACCGATGCGCCTTGTCGGCCGGCACGAAGAAATCCGTGTCGTTCATGCCGAGCGGCTTGAAGATGCGCTCCTTCAGGAATTGCTCGAACGGCACACCCGAGATCTTGCCGACGAGATAGCCGAGCACGTCGGTCGAGACCGAGTAGTTCCAGGCTTCGCCCGGCGAGAACTCCAGCGGGATCTTCGCCAGGTCCTCGATCATGCCGTCGAGCGTGCCGGCCTTGATGACCTCGCCGATCTTCTTCTCGCGATAGGCCGCGTCGACATTGGAGCGCTGCTGGAAGCCGTAAGTGAGGCCCGAGGTGTGGCGCAAGAGGTCGACGATCTGCATCGGCCGCGTCGGTGGGCGGGTCAGGAAGGCGGGCGCGGTGCCGGCGACGAACACGCCGAGGTTCTTCCATTCCGGAATATACTTCGCGACCGGCTCGTCGAGCGCGACCTTGCCTTCCTCGACCAGCATCATGAAGGCGACCGACGTGATCGGCTTGGTCATCGAATAGATGCGGAAGATGGTGTCGTCCTTGACCGGCACCTTGCGCTCGAGATCGGCAAAGCCCTGCACCGTGGAATGCACGATCTTGCCGCGGCGATAGATCAGGACCTGCGTGCCGGGAAAACGGCCGGCATCGATGTAGCGGCTCTTCAGATGCGCTTCGAGGCGGGTGAGGGCAGTGGTCGACATTCCCGCGGATTCGGGCGAGGCAGGCGTGGGGGCTAGCATCAGGCGTTTCTCCGGCTTGCAAGGCGGCCTTGATAGCCGAAAAGTGTCTGCTGCACCAATCCGCTGCCGCTTACCGGCATTGAGCTGGTGGTGTACGGTCGCCCTTGCAATCGCGCCCCCGAAGGGGCCCAAGGTATCCGTCAAGGGAAACGCCGAGATGACCCAGTTCAACGAAACCGAGCTCACCGCCGCCGTCATCCGCAGCTTCGACCAGACACCCGATCCGCGGGCCAAGTTCCTGCTGCAGGAATTGGTGAAGTCGCTGCACGATTATGTGCGCAGGACCGATCTCACCTTCGAGGAATGGGACCACGCGATCGGCTTCCTGACCCGCACCGGGCAGAAGTGCACCGACATCCGCCAGGAGTTCATCCTGCTGTCCGACGTGCTCGGCGTGTCGATGCTGGTCGACGCGGTCAACCATCGCGATCGCGACGGCGCAACCGAGACCACCGTGCTCGGCCCGTTCTATGTCGGCGAGCACAAGGTGACCCCGCACGGCACCGACATCTCGGCAAGCCTGCCCGGCGAGCGCATGTTCGTGCAGAGCCGCGTCACCGACCTCGACGGCAAGCCGTTGGCCAATGTGCCGGTCGATATCTGGCACGCGGATGACGACGGATTCTACGACTCGCAGAAGCCGAGCTACGCCACCGAAGGTCCGTCGTCGCGGGCGCGCTTCATCACCGATGCCGACGGCCGCTTCTTCTTCCGCACCATCGTGCCGTGCAGCTATCCGATCCCGACCGACGGCCCGGTCGGGCAGATGATCACGCAGACCAACCGTCACCCGATGCGGCCGGCGCATGTGCACTTCCTGGTCAACGCCAAGGGCTACGAGCCGCTGATCACGCATGTCTTCGTCGAGGGCGACAAATACATCGACTCCGACGTCGTGTTCGGCGTGAAGGATGAATTGATCGCCAAGGTCGAGCGGCGCACCGATCCTGTGATGCCCGATGGCCAGCGCTTCGATGGGCCGTGGAGCCTGATGACCTACGAATTCCACGTGAAGCCCGGTGGCGGAATGGCGCCCGCGCCGCTCGGCACCAAGGTCTCCGAAGACGCCTGATCGGTTTCTGGACGCTTCTGCTCAATTCTTGTGCGTCGCACAAAGATTGGGCGTATCGCAAATTTTGGCAGCGCGCGGAAATTTCGCGCACGCTGCGACATGTTGCGCAACGCTTTGCAGCGAAACCCATTTTTGCACTGCGGTAGGTTGGCACAAGGCTTGAATAATCATTAGCCGACGCCATTGAAGCCGTCCCTCGAGGCTACCCCATCGGATTTCTGACGCCGCCAGACCGGGGCTTCCCGGTGCACGCCTTTTTGCGCCCTGCGCGCGTCGCCATTCGAAGGACGGCGCTCGACGCACTGACGCAACACCGCAACGCAACGACGCAGCAAAGGACGACCGATGACCAAGCCCACCAACCAGCCTTCTGGCCGCGGCCTCAGCCGCCGTCAGCTTCTGAAGGCAACCAGCGGCGCCGCCGCGCTGCTTGCCGCGGCCAAGCTGAACTTTCCCGCTGGTGCATTCGCGCAGGGCGCGGGTCCGGAAGTGAAGGGCGCCAAGCTCGGCTTCATTGCGCTGACCGATGCCTCGCCGCTGTTCGTCGCCAAGGAGAAGGGCATCTTCGCCAAATACGGCATGCCCGATGTCGAGGTGCAGAAGCAGGCCTCGTGGGGCACCACGCGCGACAATCTCGTGCTCGGCTCCGAGGGCAACGGCATCGACGGCGCGCATATCCTGACCCCGATGCCGTATCTGATCTCGGCCGGCAAGGTGACGCAGAACAATCAGCCGACGCCGATGTACATCATGGCGCGGCTCAACCTGAACGGCCAGTGCATCTCGGTCGCCAAGGAGTATGCCGATCTGAAGGTCGGCATCGACACCGCGCCGTTCAAGGTGGCGCTGGAGAAGAAGAAAGCTTCCGGCAAGGCGGTGAAGGCCGCGATGACCTTCCCCGGCGGCACGCACGACCTCTGGATCCGCTACTGGCTCGCCGCCGGCGGCATCGATCCCGACAAGGATATCGAGACCATCGTGGTGCCGCCGCCGCAGATGGTGGCCAACATGAAGGTCGGCACGATGGACTGCTTCTGCGTCTGCGAGCCGTGGAATCTGCAGTTGATCCATCAGGACATCGGCTATACCGCGATCACGACCGGCGAGCTCTGGGACAAGCATCCGGAGAAATCGTTCGGCCTGCGCGCTGCCTGGGTCGACAAGAATCCGAAGGCCGCGAAGGCGCTGCTGATGGCGGTGATGGAAGCCCAGCAGTGGTGCGAGAAGGCGGAGAACCGCGAGGAGACCGCGGCGATCTGCGCCAAGCGGCAGTGGATCAACTGCCCGGTCGAGGACATCACCGACCGCATGAAGGGCAAGTTCGACTACGGCACCGGCCGCGTGGTCGAGAATTCGCCGCAGCAGATGCGGTTCTGGAGCGACAACGCCTCCTATCCGTATCAGAGCCACGACCTCTGGTTCCTCACCGAGGACATCCGCTGGGGCAAGTACGAGGCAGGTTTCGACACCAAGGCGCTGATCGCCAAGGTGAACCGCGAGGATCTCTGGAAGGAGGCCGCCAAGGAGCTTGGCGTGTCGGACATTCCGGCCTCGACCTCGCGCGGCAAGGAAACCTTCTTCGACGGCAAGGTGTTCGATCCTGCCGACCCCGCCGCCTATTTGAAGTCGTTGTCCATCAAGCGTGTTGACGTCTGATTTGAGCGAGCCGCGCGTGCAGCGCGGCTCTCCCTTTGACCACGGAGATTTTCGTTCAATGTCGATGCCTGCCATGAAGACCGAAGTGTCGGCGGTCGCGATCCCGCCGGCCGCTGCCGCGGCGCCGGTCGTGACCATGACGCCGAAGCGCGCGCCGCGCGCCGAGGCCTACGCCAGGATGGCGAAGGAGACCGCGGCGCGTGTGGTGCCGCCGCTGATCGTGGTCGCGCTGCTGCTGGTGGTGTGGGAGCTGATCTGCCGGCGCGCCGGCTCCAGCCTGCCGCCGCCGTCGAAAGTGTTCAAGGACACCAAGGAGTTGATCCTCGATCCGTTCTTCGACAATGGCGGCATCGACAAGGGCCTGTTCTGGCATCTCTCCGCCAGCCTGCAGCGCGTCGCCTACGGCTATTCGCTGGCGGCGATCGCGGGCATCGCGCTCGGCACGCTGGTCGGACAATCGGTCTGGGCGATGCGCGGGCTCGATCCGCTGTTCCAGGTGCTGCGCACGATTCCGCCGCTGGCGTGGCTGCCGCTGTCGCTGGCCGCATTCCGCGACGGCCAGCCCTCGGCGATCTTCGTGATCTTCATCACCTCAGTGTGGCCGATCATCATCAACACCGCGGTCGGCATCCGCAACATCCCGCAGGACTACCGCAACGTCGCGGCCGTCGTGCAGCTCAATCCGCTGGAGTTCTTCACCAAGATCATGATCCCGGCGGCCGCGCCCTACATGTTCACCGGCCTGCGCATCGGCATCGGCCTGTCCTGGCTCGCGATCGTCGCCGCGGAAATGCTGATCGGCGGCGTCGGCATCGGCTTCTTCATCTGGGATGCGTGGAATTCCTCGCATATCAGCGAAATCATCCTGGCGCTGTTCTATGTCGGCATCATCGGCTTCGTGCTCGACCGGCTCATTGCGGGCCTCGGCAAAGTGGTGACCCGCGGCACGGCGGCGAACTGAGGAGAAAGTCATGCAGGCCTATCTGAAGCTCGATCACATCGACAAGACCTTCACCCGCGGCAACGCCACCACGGAGGTGCTGAAGGACATCAACCTGACGATCGAGAAGGGTGAATACGTCTCGATCATCGGCCATTCCGGTTGCGGCAAGTCGACCCTTCTCAATATCGTCGCCGGCCTCACCGGCGCCACCAATGGCGGTGTGCTGCTGGAGAACCGCGAGGTCAATTCGCCGGGACCGGATCGGGCGGTGGTGTTCCAGAACCACAGCCTGTTGCCGTGGCTCACCGTCTACGAGAACGTCAAGCTCGGCGTCGACAAGGTGTTTGCAAGGACCAAGAGCAGGGCCGAGCGCGACGCCTGGGTGATGCACAATCTCAGCCTCGTGCAGATGGCGCATGCCAAGGACAAGCGGCCGAGCGAGATCTCGGGTGGCATGAAGCAGCGCGTCGGCATCGCGCGTGCGCTCGCGATGGAGCCGAAGGTGCTGCTGCTCGACGAGCCGTTCGGTGCACTCGACGCGCTGACCCGGGCGCATCTGCAGGATTCGGTGATGGCGCTGCACCAGAAGCTCGGCAACACCATCCTGATGATCACCCACGACGTCGACGAAGCGGTGCTGCTGTCGGACCGCATCGTCATGATGACCAACGGTCCGAGCGCGCGGATCGGCGAGGTGCTCGAGGTGCCGTTGGCGCGCCCGCGCAAGCGGCTCGAGCTCGCGACCAACCAAGGCTACCTGAGGTGCCGGCAACGCGTGCTCGAATTCCTCTATGAGCGCCACAGCTTCGTCGAGGCGGCGTGATGATCACGTCGACGGCAAGCGCGTTTCCGCTTTGAACCGAAACGCCGGATGCAGCTACCAATGCTCGCATTTTGCAGGTCATTCCAGAACCAGGGAGAGTCGAGATGAATCCGGCCCAAATCAAGCTGGTTCAGGACAGCTTTGGCAAGGTCGCGCCGATCTCGGAGCAGGCCGCGGTCATTTTCTACGATCGCTTGTTCGAAGTCGCGCCCGCCGTGCAGGCGATGTTTCCGGCCGACATGAAGGAGCAGCGCAAGAAATTGATGACGACGCTTGCCGTCGTTGTGAACGGGCTGAGCAATCTTGATACGATCCTGCCGGCCGCGAGTGCGCTGGCCAAGCGGCATGTCAGCTATGGCGCCAAGCCCGAGCATTATCCGGTGGTCGGCGGCGCGTTGTTGTGGACGCTGGAGAAGGGGCTCGGCGAAGCCTGGACGCCTGACGTCGCCGCCGCATGGACCGCGGCCTACGGCACGCTGTCCGGCTACATGATCTCGGAAGCCTATGGCTCGGCGCAGCCGGCCGAATAGCAGGCGGTGACAGACTGAAGCCTTCCACGTCGCTGCAAGAGTCCTTCCGTCCGGCCATCGCTCAGGCGGATAGGTGGATTGCTTCGTTGCGCTCGCAATGAAGCACGCAAGCATCTATGGTCCGCCCCGCTCCGCCAACGGGTGAACCAACAATGATGTTCCTGGAAACGCCGCCGAAACTGATCCCGACCGAAATCTTCTCCGCCGTGCCGGCCGAATTCCGCCGCAACATGGCGAGCGAATGGGCCGACGCCAACCGCCCGGGCGCGGTGACCGATTGCTTCATCGAGGGACCGTCGTTCGATGCCGATGGCAATCTCTACATCGTCGACATCCCATTCGGCCGCATCTTCAGGATCGCGCCTGACAAGTCATGGTCACAGGTTGCCGAATATGACGGCTGGCCGAACGGGCTGAAGATCGATGCGATGGGCCGCATCCTGATCGCCGACTATCGGCACGGCCTGATGGAGCTCGATGCCAGGTCCGGCGAGGTCACGCCGCTGCTGCGCTCGCGCAATTCGGAATCGTTCCGCGGCTGCAACGACCTGCACATCGCCTCGAACGGCGACATCTATTTCACCGATCAGGGCCAGACCGGGCTGCACGATCCGACCGGCCGCGTCTATCGACTGCGGGTGAATGGAGCGCTCGACTGCCTGATCGACACCGGCATCAGCCCGAACGGCCTGGTGCTCGATCCGCACGAGGCAGTCTTGTTCGTCGCCATGACGCGCGACAATGCGGTCTGGCGCGCGCCGTTCATGAAGGACGGCAGCGTCTCCAAGGTCGGCCGCTTCTGCTCGCTGTTCGGCGCGAGCGGGCCCGACGGCATGACGATGGACGTCGCCGGTCGGCTGTTCGTCGCGCACGCCTCGCTCGGCCATGTCTTCGTGTTTGCGCCGAACGGCGAGTGCATCGCGCGGATCAAGTCCTGCGCCGGGCCAAGCTGCACCAACGTCGCGATCGGCGGCGCCAACCGCGACCGTCTTTACATCACGGAATCGGTGACGGGCTCGGTGCTGGTCGCCGACATCGGCGGCCTCGGCTAGACATCTTCCTGTCTGTCGATCCTCGTCATCGCACCTGGCGCGGGTCCCGAAGGATCGACGGCCACCAGGTCGGCCGCCGCCGGGTGTGGCCTGATCAGCGGTCCGAATGCAGCTTCTCGAGAAACTCCTTCACGCCGCTGACGGCGCCGGTGTTGGAGGCGACATAGCCGGGAAGGGCGCCCACGGCCTTGTGAAACTCGCTGCTCTTCATGATGTCGAGCACGCGCTGCATCGGCTCGGTCTCGAGGAAGGCGCGCTTGCAGACGAAGAAATAATCTTCCGTGAGCAGGCGGATGAAATCGAGCCCGAACTGCCGGGCCGCGGCCTCGACGCCGAAGCTAGCATCCGCCATGCCGCTGGCGACATAGGCGGCGACCGCGGCATGGGTGAACTCCATGTGCTGGGCGCCGTTGATCCGCCCTTCCGGGATCTTGTGCAGCGCCAGCAATTGATCGAACAGCAGCCGCGTGCCGGAATCATGGTCGCGGTTGACGAAACGGGCCTTGCGCTCGACCAGGTCCTTCAGCGACGCGATCTTCAGCGGGTTGCCGCGCTTGACCATCAGGCCCATCTCGCGCGTCACGAAATTGATGACGCGGTCCTCGCGCGGATCGAGCCATTCGCGGCAGGCCTTGATGCCTTGCGCGCGCAATTCGCCGCGCGGCAGGTGCACGCCGGAGAGATCGCAGGCGCCCTGCGCCAGCGAGACCAGCGAGTTCTGGTTGCTGACATAGCGCAGATCGACGCCGACGCCGCCCGCGCGGTCGAGGAACTCGCGCAGCTTGGACACCGCAAAGCCGTGGCTGGCATGGACCCGGATCACCGACGGCCGCTGCTCGAGAAACGGCTTGATCTCGGTGACCAGTTCCTGCGCGAGGTTCTCGAGCTGCAGCCCGAGCCGCGCCTGCATGCGCTCGCCGGCCCACACCAGCTTCTCGCCGAATGGCGTCAGCTTCGAGCCCTTGCCGCGCTGCGTCTCCACCAGCGGCACGCCGAAGAAGGCGGTCCATTGCTCGATCAGGTTCCAGACATGGCGATAGGACAGCTGCGCGTCGTTGGCGGCGCTGGTGATCTTCCCGGTCTTCCTGATCTCGTTGAGGATGCCGAGCATCACGACCGCGGTCTGCGGGCTGTCCTCTTTCCGGAATCGCCAGACGGTCTCGATCTCGATCTGCAGCATGGTGGTCACCGATTATGAAATTGACTTCATATCCTGGCATGCCAATAGGCACAAGATATCATATTTACTGCTGATCGAAGCCCCCTACGTTGAATGACAGCACCAGGAGGAAATATGATGTCAGTTGCATATGACTATGAGCGTGACGCCCGCCGCGCCCCGACCATCAGGGACGAATTGCTGCTGATCGACGGCGCCCGCGTCCGTTCGCTGTCCGGAAACACCTTCAAGTCGCTCAATCCCGCCACCGAGCAGGTGATCGCGACGATTGCTGAAGGCAATGAGGCGGATGTCGATCGTGCCGTGGCGGCCGCCCGCCGCGCCTTCGAGGGGCCGTGGCGCACCATGCGCGCGGCCGAACGTGGCCATATTCTGCTCCGATGGGCCGAGCTGCTGAAGCAGCACGCCGATGAAATCGCAGCGCTTGAGAGTCTCGATGCCGGCAAGCCGATCTCGGCGGTGCTGCGCCAGGATGTTCCGGCCGCCATCGACACGCTGACCTATTACGCCGGCTGGGCCGACAAGATCAGCGGCGATGTGGTCTCGGCGCGCGACGACGCGCTGACCTATACGGTGCGCGAGCCGGTCGGCGTGGTCGCCGCGATCGTGCCGTGGAATTTCCCGCTGATGATCGGCATGTGGAAACTCGCGCCGGCGCTCGCCTGCGGCTGCACGGTGGTGATGAAGCCGGCCGAGCTGACCTCGCTGTCGGCGCTCAGGATCGGCGAGCTCGCGCTCGAGGCCGGACTGCCGAAGGGTGTGCTCAACATCGTAACCGGTCCCGGCCGCATCGTCGGCGATGCGCTGGTCAATCATCCCGATGTCGACAAGGTGACGTTCACCGGCTCGCCCGGCGTCGGCCGCGGCATCATGAAGGGAGCCGCCGGCAACTTCAAACGCGTCTCGCTCGAACTCGGCGGCAAGTCCGCCAATGTGATCTTCGACGATGCCAATCTCGAAGCCGCTGCCAAGGCCGCGGCTGCCGGCATCTTCTTCAACGCCGGGCAGGTCTGCTCGGCCGGCTCGCGCGTGCTGGTGCAGGAGAACGCCTATGACGAGGTGGTCGAGCGTCTGGTCGCCCGCGCCGAGGCGTTGCGGATCGGCGATCCCGCCGATCGCGCCACCGCGCTCGGGCCCGTCATCTCCGAGAAGCAGCTGCGCTCGATCCTCGATTATGTCGAGATCGGCAAACATGAAGGCGCGCTGCTGGCCACCGGCGGCGCGCGGGTCGGTGACCGCGGCTATTTCATCAGCCCTGCGGTGTTCGCCAACGTCGCGCACGAGATGCGCATCTCGCAGGAGGAGATTTTTGGTCCCGTCGTCAGCGTGATCAAGTTCAAGGACGAGGCCGATGCGCTGCGCATCGCCAACGGCACGGCGTACAGCCTCGCCGCCGGCGTCTGGAGCGCCGATATGGGCCGCGTGCAGCGCTTCGCCAAAAAGGCCCGCGCCGGCACGGTGTGGATCAACACCTATGGCTACACCGATGTGCGGCTGCCGTGGGGCGGCGAGCGCGATTCCGGCCTCGGCCGCGAGCACGGCACCGCCGCGCTCGATAACTTTACCGAGCCGAAGGCGGTGTGGATGAACCTCAACGTTTGACGTGCGTCGAGAGACGCGAGAGCGCGCGTCACAATATAGCTGTCGTCCCGGCGAAGGCCGGGACCCATAACCACGAATATCTGTTGTTGCACACGGGTGGGATGACGAGTCCCGCCAACAACGACTGCTGCGGAGTATGGGTCCCGGCCTTCGCCGGGACGACGATGCGGAGATATCGCGCCGGGACGACGATGTGGAGACATGGTCGTCCGTTTGCTTTATCGTCCTGCGCGGGGGCTACAAGCGAACACGCGGGACGAGGCGATCGTGCAGACAAAAAAATTCGGCGACAACGGCCCGCAGGTCTCGGTGATCGGGCAGGGCACCTGGTATCTCGATCGCGGTGACCGCAAGGCGGCCGTCGCTGCGCTGAAGCGCGGCATCGATGCCGGCATGACGCATATCGACACCGCCGAGATGTACGGCGACGCTGAGCTTGTGATTGCGGATGCGATCGCCGGCCGCCGCGACGAAACGTTCCTGGTCTCGAAAGTCTTGCCGAGCAACGCCTCGCGGCGCGGCACCATCACCGCCTGCGAGCGCTCGCTGAGGCGGCTGAAGACCGATCGCCTCGATTGCTATCTGCTGCACTGGCGCGGAACCACTCCGCTTGCCGAGACGGTCGCGGCGTTCGACGAATTGATCGCGGCGGGCAAGATCCGCGCCTGGGGCGTCAGCAATTTCGACGCCGAGGATCTCGACGAACTGCTCGATGTCGCGGGTGAGGGCACGATTGCCTGCAACCAGGTGCTCTACCATCTGCAGGAGCGCGCCATCGAGCACGCCGTGATTCCGTGGTGCGAGCAGCACGGCGTTGCCGTCGTCGCCTACTCGCCGTTCGGTCACAATGATTTTCCTTCGCTGTCGACCAAGGCCGGCGCGGTGCTGCAATCGATCGCGCAGGCGCACAAGGCAACGCCGCGCCAGGTCGCGCTGAGCTTCCTCACGCGGCTGCCGTCGGTGCTCGCGATTCCGAAGGCGTCGAACGCGGAACACGCGGCGGAAAATGCGGCGGCAGGAACTCTGAAGCTCAGCGGCGATGAACTCGCGGCGCTCGATGCCGCGTTCCCGCGCGGGCCGAAGCCGCGCTCGCTGCCGATGCTCTGAGCGAGAGCGGTTCACTTCGCTCCACACAGTTCTTAACAAACTGTTGCAGTTGCGGCGGCACACAGCCTGCGGCGGGCGGTCGCGCGCGCTGGTGCATATCGGAGTCCCGTTTTCGGGCATTGTTCTCGCGGCGGAATTGGCGTTTTGTACGAGCAGCAGATTCCCTTTATTTTGCCTTCGAGATTGCCGTGACACCGCCCCCCGCAGCCGTGGCCGCCAGGCTGGACAGCGTTCCCCTTTCATTGCCCGCAAAGACCGCGCCTGCAGCGACAAGCAAGGCGCCCGCCCGCACCGACCGGCCGTTCAAGGGTATCGCGCTGATCCTGCTGTCGACCGTGTTCCTGGGCACCTCCGACGTCACGGCAAAATATCTCTCCTCCACGCTGCCCTCGATCGAGATCGCCTGGATCCGCTTCCTGGTGTTCGCGATGATCATGACGCCGGCGATGCTGCCGGGCTCGCCGCTGTTCGCGCTGCGCAGCAGCCGTCCGGGGCTGCACGTGCTGCGCGGCGCCGCGCTGCTCGGTTCCTCGCTGATCTTCATCACGGGACTCGGCTTCCTGCCGATCGCCGAAGCCTCCGCCACCAGCTTCGTCTCGCCGTTGTTCGTCACCGCGCTGTCGATCGCTTTCCTCGGTGAGAGGGTCGGCATGCGACGCTGGATCGCGACCGCGGTCGGCCTCGCCGGCGTGTTCATCATCCTGCGGCCGGGCACCAGCGCGTTCCATCCCGCCGCGATTTTCCCGCTCGTCTCGGCGCTGGCCTGGGCCGGCACGCTGATTCTGACGCGCATGATGAGCGGCAGCGAGCGCCCGATCACGGTGATGACCTATTCGTCCATTGTCGGCGTCGCCATCGTCAGCGCGCTGGTGCCGTTCGTCTGGGTCACGCCGAGCTGGCACGACATCATGTTCGGCATCCTGATCGGCGTTGCGTCCACCGTCGGACAGTGGATCGTGGTGCTGGCGTTCCGCTATGGCGATGCCTCGGTGCTAGCGCCGTTCTCCTACACGCAGCTGCTGTGGGTCAGCATCCTCGGCTTCATGATCTTCGGCGAAGTGCCCGACAGCTGGACCATCCTCGGCGCCGGCTTCATCGTCGCCTCGGGCCTCTACACCGCGCATCGCGAGCGCGTCCGACGGTCGCAGCTGCTGACCGTGGCCAGCGAGCCGTCGCCGAACGCCTGACCAGAGTACCGAGAATCGTGCGCTGGTTGCGAGGCCAGCCTCCGCTAGCGTTGCGGGTGTACAACAGTGGGGCCGAAACTTCGACCTCCGGAAGCTGAATCGAAGGATTTCGGACACAACCAGCAATCGCGCGTTTGGCAGCATGCTAATCTCACCCCAAGAGCGCCGTAGAGCGTTTGGGGGCAGTTCACGTGCATTTTGGTTCGTTCTTTTTTTCGTTTGCTCGGCAGTTTCGCGGTGTGCTGGCTTCGGCAGTCTGCGTCTCGGCGGCTGCAAGCCTGTTGCCGTCCAGTTCGGCACAAGCCCAGAGCTTCACCTGGGGTGGCAGCGGCAGCACCACGAGCAGCGACGATTACCAGCTCTCGACCAACTGGTCGACGACGTCGCCCGGCGCGCCGCCGATCCTCCCGTCCCAATCCGCCATTTTCGATTCGACGGGATCGGCGACGGTCACGATCGGCGCTGGCCCGATGCTGCCGGACTCGTGGACCTTCACCGCCAATTCGAAGTCGTACACGATCAGCGGTAACCCGGTTAACTTCGCCTTGACGGGGCCGAGCGGCGGCCTGATCAACCGGGCCAACAGCGGCCAGACCATCACCATCAGTGCGAACATCAACGACGGGCTTGCGCCCGGCGTGATGGTGCAGCAGCTCGGCAACAGCACGTTGGTGCTCGCGGGCACCAATGCCTACTCCGGCGGCACGCTGATCTCCGCTGGAACCGTGCAGGTGACGAATGCGGATTCGGTCGGCACCGGCACCATCACGCTCAATGGCGGCACGTTCCAGATGCAGTCGCCGACGGTCTCGAGCATCGCCTTCGCCAACAACATCGCGGTCAACGCGGCCGGCGGCACGGTCGATGCGAACGGCGCCCAGGTCAATCTCCAGGGCGTGATCGCCGATGGTGCCGGCGCTGGCGTTCTGCGCCTGATCGACTCGTCGGCGTCCGGCTTCTCCAACGTGCAGCTCTCCGGCGCCAACACCTATTCCGGCGGCACGCTGGTGGTCGATACGACCGTTGTCGTCGGCAACAACGGCTCGGTCGGGTCGGGCACCGTCACGCTCGACAATGCCTCGTTTCAGGCCGACGGCCTCGGCAACCTGACCTTCGCCAACAACTTCAAGATCAACACGTCGGCCATTGGCAGCGCGATCGACGCCAATGGCGTGACGCTCACGATCGCCGGCAACATTGCCGACGGCAACGGCCCTGGCAAGCTGACGGTGCTGGACAATTCGGGCGGTCTCGGCCGCGTGGTGCTAACAGGCACCAACACCTACACCGGCGGCACCACGATCTGCGATTGCGCGACCTTGCAGCTCGGCGACGCCACCCACACCGCCTCGATCGTCGGCGAGGTCGCCGTCGACGGCAAGTTCGACATCGTCAATGCCAACACGGCGGGCATTACCAAGATCGTCAACGACGGCTTCAACGGGATCGCCACCACAACGTTCTACAATTCCACCACGGCGTCGACGGCGACGATCGTTAACCAGAATTTCGGCATCACGGAGTTTCGCGACAGCAGCACCGCGGGCAATGCCACCGTGAGCAACACCAATGGTGCGCTCACGATCTTCCGCGACACCAGTTCTGCCGGCAACGCCAGATTCACCAACACCAACGGCGGCACTGTGGTGTTCGGCGACGCGTTTGGTCCTCCCGGCGGCTCCGACACCAGCACGGCCGCCAAGGCCGTGATCGACAACTCTAACGGCGGTGCCGCGGTGTTTCTGGGCCACACCAATGCGGGGCAGGCCACCATCACCAACGGCGCCAATGGCGGCTCGACGCAGTTTTTCGAGTCCTCATCTGCGGCTTCGGCAACCATCGTCACGCTCGCGGGCGGTCAGGTCGCCTTTTTCCAGAACAGCACGGCGGCAAACGCCAGCTTCGACAACAGCGGCGTGCTCTATTTCGGATCTGGCGGTTTCAACCCGGTAGAGGCGCCGACCGCGGCCAACGCGACGATCGTCAATCGGGACGGCAGCGTTCTCCAGTTCGATGCCTATGCCACCGCGGGCAATGCGACCATCGACAACCAGGCCGGCAGCCAACACATCTTCACGGCGTTCGCTACGGCGGGCGATGCCACCATCACCACCGAAGCCGGCAGCACCATCAGGTTCTTCAACAACGCGACCGGCGGCAACGCACAGTTCATCACCAACGGCACCGGACTGGTCGATTTCTCGCTCAGCACGGGGCTGAACGGCGACGGGCGCATCACCGCGGGTTCGATCGCAGGCTCCGGCTTCTACTATATCGGCTCAGGCAACACCCTCGCCGTTGGCAGCAATAATCTCTCGACGACGCTCAGCGGCGTGCTTGCCGACTTCGATCCGTCGAATCCATTCCACATCTGTGGCTGCTTCGGCGGTGGCCGCACCGGTCCTGCCAATTTCGAGAAGACGGGCAGCGGCACCCTGACGCTGTCCGGCGTCAACAGCTATACGGGCACCACGACGGTCAACGGCGGCATTCTTCAGGTCGACGGCTCGATCGCCTCGTCGAGCCTCACCACGGTGAATGCCGGCGGCGCGCTGTCCGGCGTCGGCACCGTCGGCAACACGACGATTGCAAGCGGCGGCATCCTGATGCCCGGCAATGCGACATCAGGCACATTCCTGAACGTGGCGGGCAATCTCGCCTTCCAGTCCGGTGCACTTTATCTCGTCGGGCTCAATTCGACGGCGTCCACCCTGGCCAAGGTGAGCGGCAGCGCGACGCTGGCCGGATCGGTCGGCGTCAGCGTCGCCGCCGGCAGTACGATCGCCAAGCAATACACCATCCTGTCGGCGGCCGGCGGCCGCAGCAGCACGTTTGCGGGTGTCGACTCAGCCGGGCTGCCGTCGAACCTCGTCGCGACGCTCGGCTATGACGCGAGCAACGCCTATCTCAACTTCGCGCTCGATTACGGCGCGAAGTCGAAGCTGAACGTCAATCAGCAGAACGTCGCCACCACGCTGCAGAACTTCTTCAACGCCAATGGCGGTATCAATGCGGTGTTCGCCGGACTGTCGCCGAATGGCCTGACGCAGGCCTCGGGTGAGGGCGCGACCGGCTCGCAGCAGGCGACGTTCAACGCGATGGGCCTGTTTCTGGGATTGTTGACCGATCCGTTCGTCGCCGGGCGCGATGGTGGCTTCGGCGGCGGCGCGGGGGCGACGCCGTTCGCCGAGGAGAGCACGCCGCTCGCCTATGCGGCGCGCGAGCCGCGCGATGCGCTGGCCGCGATCTACACCAAGGCGCCGCCACCGCAGCCGAGCTTCGAGCAGCGCTGGAGCGTATGGGCGGCGGGCTATGGCGGCTCGCAGAGCACCAGCGGCAATGCGGTGCTCGGCTCGAACAACACCAGCAGCAGCCTCTATGGCAGCGCGGTCGGCGCCGACTACCGCTTCTCGCCGAACACCATTGCCGGCTTTGCGCTCGCCGGCGGCGCCACCAGCTTCAGCGTCAACGGTCTCGGCTGGGGCCGCTCCGATCTGTTCCAGGCCGGTGCGTTCGTTCGCCACAGCGTCGGCGCGGCGTACTTAAGCGCGGCGCTCGCCTATGGCTGGCAGGATGTCACCACCGACCGCATCGTCACTGCGGCCGGCGCCGATCATCTGCGCGCCAACTTCAATGCCAATGCCTGGTCGGGCCGGCTCGAGGGCGGCTATCGCTATACCACGCCGTCGATTGGGCTGACGCCTTACGCGGCGGCCCAGTTCACGAGCTTCGAGCTGCCGGCCTATGCGGAGAGCGTGGTCTCCGGCGGCGGCGCCTTCGCGCTGAATTATGCAGCGAAGAGCGTCACCGACGTCAGGAGCGAACTCGGCCTGCGCTCCGACAAATCGTTCGCGGTTGACGGCGGCATCGTGACGCTGCGCGGTCGCGTCGCCTGGGCGCACGACTTCAATCCGGACCGCGCCGTTGGTGCCGTGTTCCAGACGCTGCCCGGCGCGGCCTTCGTGGTCAACGGCGCGGCGCAGGCGAGCGACTCGGCGCTGACCACGGCCTCCGCCGAGCTGAGGTGGCGCAACGGCTGGTCGGCCGCCGCGACCTTCGAAGGCGAATTCTCCAACGTGACACAGTCTTACGCCGGCAAGGGCGTTATGCGCTATACGTGGTGACCCTCCGTGCTATAGCCTCCTGCGGCGAAAGCTTGTCCCGGACGTGATCCGCGACAGCATTTCGCGGGACGAAATACGCATCAAAATGAATGGGACAAAACCCACGCGGGAGGGAATATGCGCGCAGCGATCTTCAGGAACGGCGAGATTGTCGTCGACCGGGTGCCCGAGCCGAAGCCCGGCGCTGGCCAGGTGCTGGTCAAATCGCTCGCCTGCGGCATCTGCGGCTCCGATCTGCACGCACGCAAGCATGCCCACCGCATGGTCGAGCTGAGCAAGTTCCTGCCCGGCCGCACGCCGATGGATCTGTCGCGCGACGTCGTGTTCGGTCACGAGTTCTGCTGCGAGGTCCTCGATTACGGCCCGAACACCACGCGCAAGCTGAAGCCGGGCACGCGCGTATGCTCGCTGCCGGCGCTGCTGACGCCGGAGGGGCCGAAGGGCATCGGCTATTCCAACGATCATCTCGGCGGCTATGCCGAACAGATGCTGCTCAGCGAGCCGCTGCTGCTCGAAGTGCCGAACGGGCTTGCGGCCGAGCACGCCGCGCTCACCGAGCCGCTTGCGGTCGGCGTGCATGCGGTGGCAATGGCCAACATCAGGGGCGGCGAGGTGCCGCTGGTGATCGGCTGCGGACCGGTCGGGCTGGCGGTGATCGCGGCGCTGAAGATCAGGGGGCTCGGACCGATCGTTGCTGCCGATTATTCGCCGGCACGACGCCTGCTCGCCGAGAAGATGGGCGCCGATGTGGTGGTCGATCCTGCCAAGACGCAGCCCTATGCGAGCTGGGCCGAGCATGCCCAGATGACCGACGCGGAGAAGGCGGCGCGGCCGCCGATGCAGGCGCTGCTGCCGCCGCTGAAGCCCGCGCTGATTTTCGAATGCGTCGGCGTGCCCGGCGTGCTGCAGCAGGTGTTCGAGGGCGCCCCGCGCAGCGCCCGTGTCGTCGTGGTCGGCGTCTGCATGGAGACCGACAAGTCCGAGCCGATGCTCGGCATCATCAAGGAGCTCAACGTCCAATATGTGCTCGGCTATACGCCCGAGGAATTCGCCTATTCGCTGCGCCTGATCGCGGAAGGCCAGGTCGATGCCGCGTCGCTGGTCACCGGCCGCGTCGGCATCGACGGCGTCGCGCAGGCGTTTGCTGATCTCGCCAATCCCGAGGCGCACACCAAGATCCTGGTCGAGCCGTGGCGCTGATTTGGCGTTGAAACCTGGCGCTACAGTGACGGCGAGGGGTGCGGTTTGCATTTCGTGGCGCCGAACCTATAGTTCGCTGTCTCTTATCGCACTGACTGCACGCACCTCATGCGCGTTTCAATCATCACGGGAGGCGGCTCCGGCATCGGCGCCGCAGTCGCGCGCCGGCTCGCCGGCCCCGCTCAATCCCTGATGCTGCACGGACAGGGCACCGAGGCCGCCGGCCTTGCGCGGCTGAACTCGGTTGCGGAGGAATGCCGCAGCAAGGGCGCGAAGGTCGAGGTCTGCACCGGCGATCTCGCCAAGGTCGGCGCCGGCACCGCGCTGGTCGCGGCAACGCGGGCCGCGTTCGGGCCGATCGACAGCATCGTACACGCCGCAGGCTTCGCCGACCGGCGCGAACTCCTGAGCCTGCCGCGCGAGGCGCTGGAGCGCGCCTTCGCGGTGATGGCGGCGGCCTTCCATGAAATCGCAGCGGCCGCGCTGTCCGACCTCACGCGAAGCGCGCAAGGCCGCGTCGTCGCGGTGTCGAGCTTCGGACCGCATCGCTTCGTGCCCGGCGCCACCTATCCGGGATCGGCCGCCGCGAAGGCCGCGCTCGAGGTGCTGGTGAAGTCGCTCGCGATCGAGCTCGCCGCGTCAGGCGCCACCGCCAATGCCGTGATGCCGGGCTACACCCGCAAGGATCGCGGCCTGTTCGGCGCGCTTGATACCGCGACCTGGGAGCGCGTCGCAAAGGCCAATCCGATGCAGCGGCTGGCCGAGCCCGACGAGGTCGCCGCCGTCGTCGCCTTCCTGCTGTCGCCGGAAGCCGGCCACGTCACCGGCGCGACGCTGCCGGTCGATGGCGGCCTGACCTTGATGTGATGGCATGAGCGAGGGCATGGCAGCACACCAGGTCGATGTCGCCGTGCTCGGCGCCGGCATGGTCGGCGTCTCGGCGGGCCTCGCCGCGCGGCAGCGCGGGCTCTCCGTCGTTGTCGTCGATCGCCGCGAGCCCGGCAGCGAAACCTCCTACGGCAATGCCGGCATCATCTCGTCGGGCTCGATCCTGCCGCTCAATACGCCGTCGCTGCTGAAGAACCTGCCGAAATATCTGACCAACGCGCATCCGGCGCTGCGCTGGAATATTGCGTGGGCGCTCGCCAACGCCGGCTGGGTGATGCGCTTCCTCGCGACGGCAACGCCCTCGCGGACCAAACCGCGCGCCGCCGCGCTGCACGGCCTGATCGGGACCTCGCTGAAACTGCATCGCGACTGGATCGTGCAGGCCGGCGCCGGCCATCGCATCCGCGAAACCGGCTGGCTCAAGGCCTGGCGCGCCGACGGGCTCGCCGCCGCGCAGGCCGAGCAGGCAGCGCTCGCCGAGTTCGGCATCAGGAGCGAGGTGCTTGACCGCCAGGCGATCTCCGCGCTCGAGCCGAACATCATCCCTGCCTACAGCACGGGTCTCCTGCACACGCAGACGGCATCGGTCGATTCACCCGGCGCAGTGGTCAAGGCCTACGGGCGGATGCTTGCCGCTGGCGGCGGCACGATCAGGCAATCAGGGATCCGGCGCATCGAACCGCGCGGCGACAGCTGGCGCGTGCAGCTCGCCGACGGCGAGATCGCCGCGCGCCATGTCGTGGTCGCGCTCGGGCCGTGGTCGGCCGAGCTGCTGCGGCCGCTCGGCTATCGCGTGCCGCTGGCGTTCGAGCGCGGCTATCACCAGCATTTCGTGCCGAACCCGGCACGCAAATTGCTGCGGCCGATCCATGACACGGAGGGCGGCTTTCTGATGACGCCGATGGAGCAGGGCGTTCGCGTCACCAGCGGCGTCGAGCTCACCGCGCGCGACGCACCGTCGAATTTTGCGCAGCTCGAGGCGGTGGTGCCGATGGCGCGCAGCGTGGTCGAATTTGGCGATGCGGTCGGCGAGCGCTGGCGCGGCGCGCGGCCGACGCTGCCCGACAGCCTGCCGATGATCGGTAAGGCGCCGCGGCATCGCGGACTCTGGCTCGCCTTCGGCAACCAGCATATCGGCTTCACCACCGGCCCCGGAACGGGCGCCGCAATCGCGGCGTTGATCGCGGGCGATGCGCCGCCGTTCGAGGTCAAGGCATTTTCGCCGAACCGGTATATCGCGTGACTTGCGCGAGGCCGCCTGCGATGTTTGGCGATCAAGCGCGCGGCAACCGAGGGGCAGGATGAACTACGTCTGGGATTTCGGCATCCTTGCCAAATACAGCCATCTGTTTTGGCTCGGGCTCGGCTGGACCATCGCCTACACGATCGGCACCATCATCCTCGGGACCTTGATCGGCCTGATCGTCGGCATGTTGCGGCTGCGCCGCATTCCCGTGATCGACTGGCTCCTGATCGCCTATATCGAATTGTTCCGCTGCACGCCGCTGCTGGTGCAGATCATCTGGTTCTACTACGCGTTTCCGGTGGTGATCGGCGTCAATATCCCGGCGCATGTCGCCGCCGTCAGCGTGCTGTCGCTCTATGGCGGCGCGTTCTACGCCGAGATCGTGCGCGGCTCGATCGAGAGCGTGCCGGTCGGGCAGTGGGACGCCGCGAAGGCGCTCGGCTTCCGCGGCTGGCGCCTGATGCGGCTCGTGATCCTGCCGCAGGCGCTGAAGCCGATGATGGCGCCCTATGTCAACCAGTCGGTGACGCAGCTGAAGAACACCTCGCTGGTCTCGATCATCGCGGTGCCCGATCTCGTCTACAACGCCACCCTGATCAACGCCGACACCTACCGGCCGCTCGAGGTCTACACCATCGTGGCGCTGATCTATTTCGCGATCCTGTTCCCGTCGACGCTGGTGGCGAGGCGGCTGGAGCGCGGGCTGACCTACGACAAGGTGTGAGTAATTCTGAGAAGCGGCCGCATCGGTGGTTCACCTCCCCCGCTTGCTTGCGGGGGAGGTCGGATCGCATCGTAAGATGCGATCCGGGTGGGGGCTCTTTCCACCCGAAGGTTCCGACGCACGGTGACACCCCCACCCCAGCCCTCCTCCGCAAGCGGGAGAGGGAGCCGACCGCCGATGCGGTGGCTCAAATACTTAACTCCACCGGCACATCCTCGGGTTTGACGCCGGCGAGGCCGAGGCCCTTGACGAACCATTCGCGCATCTGGCCGATGCCGCGGTTGTAGTCGATCCACACCGAGAGGAAATCGCGCCAGCGTTTGTCGGCTTCGCGCCGCACCGCCGTGCCGCTCGCGATCGTCACCGACGGCGAGGCCAGGATCTTGTAGGTGCCGAGGTTCGGGTTCTTGGCGATCGCGGTCAGCCCGAGCACCAGCGCGTTGACCACGCAATCGACACGACCCGACGACATTTCCAGCATCACCTCGTCGCGCGACTTCAGTGACTTGATAGTGGCGTTCGGCGCAAAGCGGCGCGCCACCGCTTCGTTCGCTGAGCCGACGTCGACCGCGATCTTCACCTCGGGCTTGTTGATGTCGGCCCACGTCTTTGCCTCCAGGCCCTTCTTCAGCATCGCGCCGAACGGGTGCGGGAACACCAGGCTGGTGAAGTCGACCACCAGCGCCCGCTGCGGCGTCGGGTTGAGCGCGAAGCCGAGATCGATCTTGTTGGCCTGCAGATCGAGAATTGAATTGCCGTAGGTCGACTCGACATATTCCAGCTTGACGTCGAGCAGTTTGGCCAGATCGTTGGCCATCTCGATCGAGAATCCGGACCAGGTGCCCGAGGCGAGGTCCTTGTTGAAATAGGGCAGCTCGCCCGGCAGCACCGCGATCCGCAGCACCTTGCTGGCCCGGATGCGATCCAGCGTGTTGTCGGCTTGCGTCTGCGCCGCGGCCGGGACGGCCATCGCGGCCGCGAGCGCGGCGCCGCTGCCGATCCCGAGCGCATAGCGCAGCGCGTCGCGGCGATCTTCGGAGATTGTGATGTCGTCGGATTGAGTCAAGCGGGCCTCCCTGCACCAGATCGGGGAAGCCTAGCGTCGGTATCCGGTGCCAGCAAGTGCGCGCGCCTGCACCATTGGTAGGCGAGGCGAGGGCGCGGTTGCCTATGTTCTGGACTTACCTCTCCCGCTTGAGAGGGAGGTCGAATAAGCCGCGAACCGCGCCCTTAGGGGTTAGCAACGATAGGTCATGTTCGCCCCTGTGACCGAAGAAAAGAAAACGGCGGGGAAGCTCAGTTCGGCTACCCAATCGAGCACTTGGTTGTCGGTCTGGGTTTCAGGGCTTGAAAGGTGTGGAAATTGAAAAAGCACCGTCCCGTGAATGTCTAAAAGAACGAGACGATCGATAACCCAAACATCACCGTCGTCGGTCGAGAAAAATTTTGCCAGCAATTCTGCTGTTCCGTCAGAACGAAGCCTGAGAGTGGGGCCGTTGTTCAGGGTGCCGTTCAAGAAGCCGGACAGCTTGCAATCGCCGTAACGAATAGGCGCGCTCCAGCTGAGGTCAAGGGTTTGGATGGCATGTGTCGCAACACCCTTATAGCTTTCTGGCTGGTCGGTCGCCGAGCTTTTGCTTTCAAGATGTTCTTTCAACATAGCGTACGCCTCCTTCTAGCCCGCGAATTGCGAGCAACCTCTGGTTTAGAGGGAGGGCGTAAAAGGACCAGTGAGCTGCCTCACAATCTACAATCGCGATTTAGTGATCCTCCCCCGCAAAGCAGGGGAGGACAGAGCGTGCACGTGCTCCGATCAATACCGTCCCGGCACGTACATCTCCGGCGGGATCGGACCGCGGTGATAGTCGGGGTTGCGCACCCGCGGCGGCAGCACCACCGGCTGGTGGGTGACCGTCTGATAGGGGATCTGGCTCAAGAGATGCGAGATGCAGTTGAGCCGGGCGCGCTTCTTGTCGACGGCATCGACAATCCACCACGGCGAGTCCTGCAGATGCGTGCGTTCCAGCATCGTCTCCTTGGCCTTGGTGTAGAGCTCCCAGCGGGTCCGCGCCTCGACGTCCATCGGGCTCAGCTTCCACTGCTTCAGCGGATCCTGGATCCGCATCGAGAAGCGGAACGCCTGTTCCTCGTCGGTGATCGAGAACCAGTATTTCAGGAGGACTGTGCCGGAGCGGATCAGCATGCGCTCGAAATCCGGCACCGAGTTGAAGAATTCCTCGTACTGCTCGTCGCTGCAGAACCCCATCACCTTCTCGACGCCGGCGCGGTTGTACCAGCTGCGGTCGAACAGCACGATCTCGCCGCCGGCCGGCAGATGCGAGACATAGCGCTGGAAGTACCATTGCGTGCGCTCGCGCTCGTTCGGCGCCGGCAGCGCCGCGATCCGGCAGACCCGCGGATTGAGCCGCTGGGTGATGCGCTTGATCACGCCGCCCTTGCCGGCGGAATCGCGGCCTTCGAACAGCACGACGACCTTCTTCTTCTCGTGCTGCACCCAATCCTGCAGCTTCACCAGTTCGGCCTGCAGGCGCAGCAATTCGCGGAAATAGAACTTGCGGTCGATCGACGGCTTGCCGGCGGCGCCGTCATGGTCGAGCTCGTCGAGCCTCATGTCGTCGAGCTCGAGCTCGAGTTCCTCGTCGAGGCTGTCGGCCATCTCCTGATGGACGCGGGCGCGCAAGGCTTCGTCGCGCAAGGCTTCATCCCGCAAGGCTTCATCCCGGGAGATTTCGTCGGTGAGGGCGGAGGTCGTCATGAAGGTCCGTCTTTCAGTGTGTTAGATGGATCGGACGGCAGCATTGACGGGCGATGTTACCCCTCTATGACAATGCCATGACCGCTGTTTCACGCCGCCGGGCGGACTGTGCTAACAAGCCGACAAAACCAAAAAGGGAGATGTGCCGATGATTTCGCTCACGCCAAAAGACGTCCTGCCGGAGGACGGCACCGCCGGCACGCTGGTCGGACGGGTCTGGCTGCCGCAGGCCTGCGGGCCGGCTGTCGTCGCGGTTCGGGCAGACGGGTGTGTTCGACGTCACGGCGCGGTTCCCGACGGTGAGCGCGCTCTGTGAGGAAAGCGATCCCGCGGCCGCGCTGCGCGCCACGCGCGGCGAGCGGATCGGCGATTTCGAGGCGATCCTCGCCAACACCCCGCCCGACGGCCGCGACAAGGCCAGGCCGCATCTGCTGGCGCCGGTCGATCTCCAGGTGCTGAAGGCCGCCGGCGTCACCTTCGCGATCTCGATGCTGGAGCGCGTGATCGAGGAGCGGGCGCGCGGCAATCCGTCCTCGGCGGACGCGATCCGCAAGGAGGTGGTGCGCCTGGTCGGCGACGATCTCTCCAAGCTGAAGCCCGGCTCCGAGCAGGCGATGAAACTGAAGCAGGTGCTGATCGATCAGAATGCCTGGAGCCAGTATCTCGAGGTCGGCATCGGTCCCGACGCCGAAGTGTTCACCAAGGCGCCGACGCTGTCCTCGGTCGGATCAGGCATGGATGCCGGGCTGCATCCGAAGTCGACCTGGAATAATCCGGAGCCGGAGGTCGTGCTTGTTGTCTCCGCCGCCGGCAAGATCGTCGGCGCCGCGCTCGGCAACGACGTCAATCTGCGCGACTTCGAGGGGCGCTCGGCGCTCTTGCTGTCGAAGGCCAAGGACAACAACGCCTCCTGCGCGATCGGCCCGCTGCTCCGGCTGTTCGACCAGACCTTCTCGCTCGAGGATGTCAGGAAGATGGATGTCGGCCTGACCGTGACGGGCGCAGACGGCTTCGTGCTCGAGGGCCATTCCTCGATCAGCAAGATCAGTCGCGATCCGACCGATCTGGTCGCCCAGACCATCGGCCCCGTGCATCAATATCCCGATGGATTTGCGCTGTTCCTCGGCACGATGTTCGCGCCGGTCAAGGATCGCGACGCCAAGGGCGAGGGTTTCACCCACAAGCGCGACGACATCGTCACCATCGCCGCGCCGCAGCTCGGCAAGCTGGTCAACCGGATGCGGGGCAGCGACGAGTGCGAGCCCTGGACCTTCGGCGTCGGCGCGCTGATGAAGAACCTCGCGCAGCGCAAGGTGCTGTGAGGAGCGGGACGGGACGGCTAGTCCACTACCTCGGCCGTTTCGTCGGCCATGTGCGGCCTGTCGCGTGGCGGCAGGTCGGCGCTGCGCTCGCATCCGGTGACGTTCAGCCGCCTCTTGCAGCGCGTTGAACGCGATGATGGTGACTGTGCCGAAGCGGCGGCATTGTCGAACATGTTCAGAAACTTGCGCGGCAGATCGACCGCGTGACGCAACTTGAGCGCGCTAAAACACGCGGAATTTGCCGCTTTTTCCTGGCTTTATGTGAACCAGTTCATCCTCGTTCGCGCCGGTCCGCTCCAGCATATTGGCTCGACGCGAACAGAAGGAGTCGCGGACATGAGCGAGCAGCCATCAAACGGAATGCCCGGTTGGCTCACCACCGACATGCTGGTCATTGCCGTCTCACTGGCCATCATCGTGATTGGGATTTGGATCGCGCCGTAGCCTGATTGTCGCGGCGAGGCCGTTCAGCCGGGCAGGGCGCCAACGCCAATCACTGAGTTGCCCGACGGCGCAAGCCTCCTTTGCAAAACGGAACGAGATGCAAAGCTCGGACGAAAGATGTCGCGAGAATGCGAAGTTATGCCCACTGACAGCGCAACACACTCAGTGTCGTCCCTGCGAAAGCAGGGACCCATAACCACAAATGCTGATTGTTGAACGATGTTGGGACAACGAGTCCCGTTCTCAGCACCCGCTGCGGCGTATGGGTCCCGGCCCCCGTGCGCAATTGCGCACTAGGCCGGGACGACACTGTGGTGTTGGCGTCATTCGAGTGACCAACCAACGCCCTCACACCGGCAACGCCGTCGAATACTTCACCTGGCTCAACGCAAAGCTCGACTCGATCGAGGCGATGCCGTCGAGGCGGGTCAGCTTGTTTTTTAGGAATGCTTCATAGGAGGAGAGGTCGGCGGCGACGACGCGCAGCAGATAGTCGCGATTTCCCGTCATCAGATAGCATTCGAGCACCTCGTCCCATTTCGAAATCGCGCGCGCGAAGCGGTTGAGGTCTTCCTCCTTCTGCCGCGCCAACTTGATCGAGATGAAGACGGAGACGTGCAGCCCGATCGACTTCTGGTCGACGGTTGCGATGTAGCGAGAGATCACGCCGCGCTCCTCGAGCAGCTTGACCCGGCGGTGGCAGGGCGACACCGACAGCCCGACCTTGTCGGCCAGTTCCTGCATGGTCATGCGGCTGTCGGTCTGGAGCAGACTCAGGATCTTGCGGTCGATGGCATCGAGGGCAGGCATTGGGATGAACTCGTCAGTTGAAGCCGGATCGTGGGAATTTATCCCAATTTTTCCTGTGCTGTCGCGTGGAATTGAGATTTTCGCCGCCGCTTGCGGCAGTAACATTCCGGCATATCGCCCCGGAGCATTGCCATGGGAATCGCGCCTGAACGCCTCGACATGCTGTCCGCCCTGGCCCGCAAGGTGCTGTGGCTGTCGTCGTGGACCATCCATCACGCCAACCATGTGCGGCCCTCGACCGACGGGTTGAAGGTCGGCGGCCACCAGGCGTCGTCGGCCTCGCTCGCCAACATCATGTCGGCACTTTATTTCTCGGTGTTGCGCCCGCAGGACCGCGTTGCGGTGAAGCCGCATGCGAGCCCGGTGTTCCACGCCATCCAGTATCTGTTCGGCCACCAGACCCGCGACAAGCTGGAGAACTTTCGCGGCTACAAGGGGGCGCAGTCCTACCCGTCGCGCACCAAGGACAGCGACGACGTCGACTTCTCCACCGGCTCGGTCGGCCTCGGCGTGGCGCAGACCTTGTTCGCTTCGCTGGTGCAGGACTACGTCAAGGCGCATGGCTGGCTGAACGACCGGCCGGAGGGCCGCATGATCGCGCTGGTCGGCGACGCCGAGATGGACGAGGGCAACATCTTCGAGGCGCTGCTCGAAGGCTGGAAGCACGGCCTGCGCAACACCTGGTGGGTGGTCGACTACAACAGGCAGTCGCTCGACGCCGTGGTGCGCGAGGGGCTCTGGGCCAAGTTCGAGACCATGTTCCGCAACTTCGGCTGGGACGTGGTGATCGTGAAGTACGGCAAGCTGATGCTCGAGGCGTTTGCCGAGCCCGGCGGCGAGGCGCTGCGGCGCTGGATCGACAACTGCCCGAACCAGATGTACGCCGCGCTCTGCTTCCAGGGCGGCGCCGCGTTCCGCAAGCATCTGCGCGACGACATCGGCGACCAGGGCGAGGTGTCGGCGCTGATCGAGCGCCGCAGCGACGACGAGTTGCTGGCGCTGATGTCGAATCTCGGCGGCCACGACATGGCGAGCATGATCGAGGCCTTCGAGGCGATCGACCATGATCGGCCGGTCTGCTTCATCGCCTACACCATCAAGGGCGTCGGCCTGCCGATGCAGGGCCACAAGGACAACCACGCCGGCCTGATGACGGTGGCGCAGATGGAGAAGTGGCGCGCCGCGCAGAGCATCCGCCCCGGCCACGAGTGGGACAAGTTCGAGGGCCTGTCGCTGCAGCCTGCGAAGCTCGAGGCGTTCCTCGCCGAGGCGCCGTTCAACCGCGAGGGACGCCGCCGCCTGTCGGCGCCTGAAATCAATGTGCCGGAACGGCTGGCCTTCAAGGCCTCGGCGCAGATGTCGACGCAACAGGGTTTTGGCCTCGTGCTGCACGAGCTGGCGCGCGGCGACAGCGAACTTGCCTCGCGCATCGTCACCGCTTCGCCCGATGTCACCGTGTCGACCAATCTCGGCGCCTGGGTCAACCGCCGCGGCCTGTTCGCGAAGGCGGAGAACCACGATCTGTTCCGGCAGGAGAAGATCCCGTCCGCCTACACCTGGGAATATTCGCCGAAGGGACAGCACCTCGAGCTCGGCATCGCCGAGATGAATCTGTTCATCATGTTGTCGGCGCTCGGCCTGTCGCACCAGATCAACGGCGCGCGGCTCTTGCCGGTCGGCACGCTGTACGATCCCTTCATCGAACGCGGCCTCGATGCGCTGAACTACGCCTGCTACCAGGATGCCCGCTTCATGGTGGCGGCGACGCCGTCGGGCATCTCGCTGGCGCCGGAAGGCGGCGCGCATCAGTCGATCAAGACGCCCTTGATCGGGATCGGGCAGGACGGGCTCGCCTCGTTCGATCCGGCCTTCGTCGATGAACTTGCCGTGATCATGGGCTGGGGCTTTGGCCACATGCAGCGCGAGGGTGCCGAGGGTGGTTCGGTTTACTTGCGACTTTCGACGCGGACGCTGGAGCAGCCGCAACGGATTATGACCCCGGACCTGCAGCGCGACATTACCGATGGCGCCTACTGGATGCGCAAGCCGGGCCCGAACTGCGACATCGTCATTGCGTATACCGGCACCGTCGCGCCGGAGGCGATCGAGGCGGTCGGCCTGATCGGCGAGAGCCACCGTGACGTCGGTCTGCTGGCGGTAACCTCCGCCGACCGGCTCTATGCGGGTTGGTCCGCCGCGCGGAATTTACGCCGCGACCGCCGCGCCGCGCAGCATTTGAGTCATATCGAGCGCATGCTGGCGCCGCTCGGCCGCGACTGCGGCATTGTGACCGTGATCGACGGCCATCCGGCAACGCTCGGCTGGCTCGGCAGTGTGCGCGGCCACCGCGTCGAGGCGCTCGGCGTCGAGCATTTCGGCCAGACCGGCACGATCGGCGACCTCTACCGCCACTACGGCATCGACGCCAACGCCATCATCGACGCGGCGGAAAGCGTCTCGGTCGGCGCCCCGGTGCGGCATCGCAAGATGGCCGTGTGAGGCATTGCAGGCTCCACATCGTCGTCCCGGCCTAGTGCGCAATTGCGCACGGGGGCCGGGACGACGGATATAGCCTTGCCACACGTGCGGCTCGGACCTTATATCTCGCGGACGCGCACGAGCCGCGTCCCGCATGTGGCGGGTTCAATTCGCCGGGCTTTCGTGCAAGGATGCCTGCCGAACGCTTTCGTTCCCCATTCCATACGCCCCGTACAAGAGGTTTCCGATGGTCAATCGCATGCAATTCTACATCGATGGCGCCTGGGTCGATCCCGTCGTCAAAGGCAAGTCCACCCCCGTCGTCAATCCGGCGACCGAAGACGCGATGTATGAGATTGCGCTCGGCTCCAAGGCCGATGTCGACAAGGCAGTCGCTGCCGCCAAGCGCGCCTTCGAGACCTATTCTAAGACCAGCCGCGAGGAGCGCATCGCGCTGCTCACCAAGGTTGTCGAGGTCTACAAGGGCCGCATGAAGGAGATCGGTGCTGCTGTCTCCGACGAGATGGGCGCGCCGCTGCCGATGGCCGAGAAGCTGCAGGCCGGTGCCGGCCTTGGCCACCTCATGAACACCCTCGAAGTGCTGAAGAAGTACGAGTTCGAGGAGACCATGGGCACCGCCGTGATCGTGCGCGAGCCGGTCGGCGTCGTCGGCATGATCACCCCCTGGAACTGGCCGCTAAACCAGATCGCCTGCAAGGTCGCGCCCGCGCTCGCCGCCGGTTGCACCATGATCCTCAAGCCGTCGGAGTTCACCCCGACCTCGGCGCTGATCTTCGCGGAAATCCTCCATGAAGCCGGCGTGCCGAAGGGCGTGTTCAACCTGCTCAACGGCCTTGGCCCGGAGGTGGGTGCGGCGATGAGCGAGCACCCGGACATCGACATGATCTCGTTCACCGGTTCGACCCGCGCCGGCGTCGACGTCGCCAAGCGTGCGGCGCCGACCGTGAAGCGCGTCAGCCAGGAGCTCGGCGGCAAGTCGCCGAACGTGATTCTCGACGGTGCCGACCTGACCAAGGCGGTGACCGGCGGCGTGATGCACATGTTCAACAATTCGGGCCAGTCCTGCAACGCGCCGTCGCGCATGATCGTGCCGCTCTCCAAGATGAAGGAAGTGGCCGCGATCGCGAAGGGCGTCGCCGACAAGACCAAGGCCGGCGATCCGCGTGCCGACGGCACGACGATCGGTCCGGTGGTCAACCGCGGCCAGTGGGACAAGATCCAGGCGTTGATTCAGAAGGGCATCGACGAGGGCGCAACGCTGGTCGCCGGCGGCCCGGGCCTGCCCGAGGGTGTCAACAAGGGCTTCTATGTCCGTCCGACCATCTTCGCCGATGTCACCAACGACATGACGATCGCCCGCGAGGAGATCTTCGGACCGGTGCTGACCATCCTCGGTGCCAAGGACGAAGCCGACGCCGTGAAGATCGCCAACGACACGCCGTATGGTCTCGCCGGTTACGTCTCGGCCGACACCGTGGAAACCGCGCGCCGCGTCGGCCGCCAGATCCGCGCCGGCAACGTCAACCTGCAGGGCGTGCCGAACGAGCGCACCGCGCCGTTCGGTGGCTACAAGCAGTCCGGCAACGGCCGCGAGTGGGGCCGTTACGGTCTGGAGGAATATCTCGAGGCCAAGGCGGTCGCCGGCTACAACGCCGCGTAAGCCGAGCCAAGAGAGACACGACTTTTGGCGCCGGGGCGGTTCACCGCTCCGGCGTCAGACGTTTTGGGAAGGCAGAAGTTCTTATCGTCGTCCCGGCGAAGGCCGGGACCCATTACCACAGGCCTTCGTTTTGCGAAGATTGCGGTCCGAGCCTGCCAAGCCAAAGTCCATCGATGGTGATGGGTCCCGGCTCCAAGTGCGCAATTGCGCACGAAGGCCGGGACGACGAAGAGACTTAACCGCCGAGCGCGCCTTGGGTGTTGACGTAGAGCGCATAGATCGACTGGCTCGCCGCCATGAACAGTCGGTTGCGCTTGATGCCGCCGAAGCAGAGGTTCGCGCAGCGCTCCGGCAGCGCGATGCGGCCGATCATGACGCCGTCGGGCGCGAACACGACGACGCCGTCGAGCTCGGGATCGCCCATGCCCCAGCCGCACCACAGATTACCGTCGATGTCGCAGCGCATGCCGTCGGGCGTGCCCGGGCCGGCGTCGACGAAGACGCGCTTGTTGGAGATCGTCTTGCCGTCGGTTGCGACGTCATAGGCGAGGATCTTGCGGTTCGGCTCGCCGCGGGATTCCACGACATAGAGGATATTCTCGTCCGGCGAGAAGCACAGCCCGTTCGGCCCCAGCACGCCCTCGGCGACGATGGTGGCCTTGCCGGTTTCGGGATCGAGCCGGTAGACGTTGGGCTCGATCTCGGGATCGGCCTTGTAGCCTTCGTAATTGCCGAGCAGGCCGAAGATCGGATCGGTGAACCAGATCGAGCCGTCGGATTTCACCACGACGTCGTTCGGCGAGTTCAGCCGCTTGCCGCCGAAGGAATCGATCAGCACCGTAATCGATCCGTCATACTCGGTGCGCACCACGCGGCGGCCGCCGTGCTCGCAGGTGACCAGCCGGCCCTGGCGATCGCGGGTGTTGCCGTTGGCGAAGTTCGACGGCTTGCGGAAGATGCTGACCGCGCCGGTCTCTTCCTCCCATTTGAGGATGCGCTGGTTCGGGATGTCGCTGCACAACAGATAGCGGCCGTCGCCGAACCACACCGGACCTTCGGCCCAGCGCAGGCCGGTCGCGACGCGCTCGACGGCGGAGAGTTTCAGCCAGTATTTCTCGAAACGCGGATCGAGCGCGCGGATCGCGGGATCGGGATAATAGGTCGCGGGACGCCAGCCGGCGGAATGAACATCGGACATTTGCTGTTCTCGTTGTTGTGTTTCGATGGTGTTTCCTTGTGCGCCTGGTTTGCTATCATTGTCGGCCTGCGACCGCAATTCGATCGCAGCAATCAGGAAAGAAGAGGGACGGCATGCCACGCATATTGATGACCGGCGCATCGGGGGGAATCGGAACGAGCCTGCGCAAGCTGCTGCCGCCGATCTATCCGGATCTCCTGTTGAGCGATATCAAGCAGCCCTCCGATCTCGGCAGCAACGAAAAGTTCAAGGCGGCCGATCTTGCCGACCTTGCGCAGGTCGAGGCGATCTGCGAGGGCGTCGACGGCATCCTGCATTTCGGCGGCTATTCGGTCGAAGGCCCGTGGGACGCGATCCTGCAGTCCAACATCATCGGCTGCTACAATCTGTTCGAGGCGGCGCGCAAAGAGGGCGTCAAGCGCGTGATCTTCGCCTCATCCAATCACGCGGTCGGGTTCTATCCGCGTCATCACCGCGTCGGCACCGACGTCACCGCGCGGCCGGACAGTCGTTACGGTGTCAGCAAGGTGTTCGGTGAAGGCGTCGGCGCGCTCTATGCCGACAAGCACGGCATCAAGGTCACCTGCCTGCGGATCGGCAATTTCGGCGAGGCGCCGCTCGACCACCGCCGGCTCTCGATCTGGCTCAAGCCGGAAGACCTCGTCCAGCTCTGCCGCATCGGGCTCGAGCATCCCGACATCCATTTCGAGGTGCTGTACGGCGCGTCCTACAATGAGCGCTCGTGGTGGGACAATCACCGCGCCTACGATCTCGGCTATCGCCCGACCGGAAGGGCTGAGGATTTCCGCGAGCACGCGATGGCCGAGCAGGCCAAGCTGCCGCCGGATCCGGTCGGCGACTACTACCAGGGCGGCACGTTCTGCAGCATGGAGTTCGACGGCGACAAGGAGAGGGTGATCGACTGGAAGAAGTGATCAATCCTCGCATTGCGGCAGCTGCTTCACGGATTCGGTGTGCTGCTGCGCGTCCTTCGAACCTTGCCCGGATGTCTTGGGCGGGCTGCCGGGCCCGTCAAAGGTCTCGGCGAAGTGCGTGAGGGGAAAGGCGAGGCTGATGGTCTGCCCGGTGAGGTTCTTGGCTTCGACGGCGATGGTCTGCGCGTGCTTCAGCCGCTCGATCATTTCGCCATCGGCCTCGAGCGTGCCGCCGCAGCCGAGCGTGTAGCAATGCGGCTTGGCGATCCGGATCGGCTCGTCCTGATCGATGCGGAGGCTGATCGTACCCTCCAGCATGGTCCGCGTTCCGACGTTGGCGCTCACGATCGCGCGCTTGCTGCTCTGCGGCGAGACGCTGAGCGTGCCGCCCGACGGCACGCATTGGCCGCGCGCAGCCGCAGCGACGAAGCAGCTCGCCTCTGTCAGGCAGGTCTTGGTCCAGGGCTCGTAGGTGAGCTGCGTCGCGCGCGGATCGGCCGCTTCGCCGACGCCGCCGAGCGCAAGCTGCACGGCGAACGATCCAAGGAATATAGCCAGGTAGCGCATCGCGGTCTCCTTCACGAGGAGGCCGCGTATCGCGCTATTGCGGCTTTTTGTCGTTGGAGATGCGGACGAGATAATCCGCCTTGCTGTACTGCATGTGATCGACACAGAGCTGCGCCAGCGCCCAGCTGTCGCGGCCCTTCAAGAGCTCGATCATCAATTCGTGCTGGCGGCGCGACAATGCGAGGCCCTCGCTGTCGGCGAGATTTTTGGCGCGCATCGGCAGCGTCAGGTTCATGTAGTCCTGCAGCGAGCGGACCAGATAGGGATTGCCGCAGGCGGAGAACAGCGCGAGGTGGAACGCATCGTTGGTCTCGTGAATGCCGCGCATGTCCTGCGCCTCGGCCTTGATGCAGTAATGCCGTTGCAGTTCGCTCAATTGATCGATCAGGCTTTGCGGCGCGGGCAGCGCGATCATCAGCGCAGCCTGGCGCGTCAGCATCTCGCGCACCTCATAGATCTGCCGCACTTCCTCGGCCGAATAGAACCGCACCGTGGCGCCGACATTCTTCTCGCGCAGCACGATGCCCTGGCGCTCGAGCTGGAACAGCGCCTGGCGGACGAAATGCCGGCTCGCGCCATAGCGCTGCATCAGGGTATCCTCGACCAGGCGCAAACCGGGCGCGAAGCGGCCGAAGATGATGTCCTCCTCCAGCCGGCGGATCACCTCCGCCTGTTCCTCCTCGCGCGAGGGGGCCTGGAGTTCGGGCAATGTGGGCTCGGCTGTCATGCGCTCTCGGCTTCGGATCGGTGCCTGAGGTCAGCATGGCGTCACGGTTATTGTCAATAATGGGGACGATTTTGCCGCAGACCAGCCACCCACCGAGACCGGATTATCTCATATTGACAATAATTCCTGCCCCTCCTTAAGTGCGGCCGAACAACCACGGGATAGAAGAAAATGGCCGACGGACTTCGCAAGGGACTGACAAGCTATGGTGACGCCGGCTTCTCGCTGTTCCTGCGCAAGGCGTTCATCAAGGCGATGGGCTATTCGGACGATGCGCTCAATCGCCCGATCGTCGGCATCACCAACACCTACAGCGACTACAATCCCTGCCACGGCAACGTGCCGCAGATCATCGAGGCCGTGAAGCGCGGCGTGATGCTGTCGGGCGCGATGCCGTTCGTGTTCCCGACGATCTCGATCGCCGAGAGCTTTGCGCATCCGACCTCGATGTATCTGCGCAACCTGATGGCGATGGATACCGAGGAGATGATCCGCGCCCAGCCGATGGATGCGGTGATCGTGATCGGCGGTTGCGACAAGACCTTGCCGGCGCAGATCATGGCCGCGATCAGCGCCGATCTGCCGACCGTGGTGATTCCGGTCGGGCCCATGGTCGTTGGCCATCACAAGGGCGAGGTGCTCGGCGCCTGCACCGACTGCCGCCGGCTGTGGGGCAAGTATCGCGCCGGCGAGATCGACGACAACGAGATCGAGGCGGTGAACGGCCGCCTCGCGCCGTCGGTCGGCACCTGCATGGTGATGGGCACCGCCTCCACCATGGCCTGCATCACCGAGGCGCTCGGCCTGTCGCTGCCGATGAGCGCGACGATCCCGGCGCCGCATGCCGAACGCTTCCGCTCCGCGGAGGCCAGCGGCCGCGTCGCCGCCGAGATGGCGAAGACCAAGGGACCGAAGCCGAGCGAGATCCTGACGCCATCCTCCTTCCGCAACGCCCAGGTCGTCATGCAGGCGATCGGCGGCTCGACCAACGGGCTGATCCATCTCACGGCGATCGCCAACCGCTCGCCGTACAGGATCGACCTCGAGGCGTTCGACAAGCTCGGCCGCGAGGTCCCCGTGCTGGTCGACCTCAAGCCGTCGGGCGAACACTACATGGAGCATTTCCATCATGCCGGCGGCGTGCCGAAGCTGATGGCGCAGCTCGGCGACCTCATCGACCTCGATGCCAAGACCATCACCGGCCAGACCCTGCGTGAGGTCGTCGCGAATGCCGAGGATGTGCCGGGGCAGGACGCGATCCGCTCCAAGGCGAACCCGATCAAATCCGAAGGCGCGATGGCGATCCTGCACGGCAATCTCGCGCCGCGCGGCGCCGTGATCAAGCAGTCGGCGGCGAGCCCGAAACTATTGCAGCACACCGGCCGCGCCGTGGTGTTCGAGTCGGTCGAGGACATGACGCTGCGGGTCGACGATCCCGCGCTCGATGTGACCGCCGACGACGTGCTGGTGCTGCGCAATGCCGGCCCGAAGGGCGCGCCGGGCATGCCGGAGGCGGGTTACCTGCCGATCCCGAAGAAACTCGCGCGCGCCGGCGTGAAGGATATGGTCCGCATCTCCGATGCGCGGATGAGCGGCACCGCGTTCGGCACGATCGTGCTGCACATCACGCCGGAATCCGCCGTCGGCGGTCCGCTCGGGCTGGTGTGGAACGGCGACATGATCCGGCTCGATGTCGCCAAGCGCAGCATCGACCTGTTGGTCGACGAGGCCGAATTGCACAAACGCCGCGAGGCGCTCGCGCCGGCCGGGACGCCCGATTGGGCCAAGCGCGGCTACGCGCATCTCTTCAACGAGACTATCCTGCAGGCCGACGAGGGCTGCGATTTCGACTTCATGCGCGCCAAGGGGAAGTAGCAAGTCGCCCGCGTCGTTCGGCCCGGCGTCGAATTGTCGATAATTTCTGCGATGCGGCACTCAATGATACCCGCAGGCGGCCCGTTTCGCCTGTTTTATTGACAATCCCGCGCGACTGGTGGGATGATCCCCTCAACCAAAAACAGGGGGAACGTCGCGATGGGCTATTCAGCCAGGATCGTCGGGATTGCCTTGGCCGCGGCAGCGCTGCTGCTGTCCGCGGGCGCCGGCGCGCAGGAGGTCAAGCACTTCCGCTTCGCCTACGATCAGCCGCGCAATACCGGCTATTCGGTTGCCGGTGATCTGTTCGCCGACAAGCTCAAGGAATTGAGCAAGGGAACGATGATCGTCGATCAATATCCCGGTGCGCAGCTCGGCCAGGAGCCGCAGCTGCTGCAGCTTGTCAAGTCCGGCGATATCGAGTTCGCGATCATCTCCTCCGCCAACACGGCGACGATCTCGCCGCAGGCCGGCGTGATGTCGCTGCACTTCCTGTTCCGCAACGACGCCCATGTGATCAAGGCGCTCGCCGACCCGAAGGTGTTCGACGCCATCAGGACGATGATCGACGACACCGCGCAGGGCCTGCATGTGATCGGCACCGGCTCGCAAGGCGTACGCCACATCTACAGCAAGAGGGAGATCCGCAATGTCGGCGACCTCAAGGGCGTCAAGGTCCGGGTGCAGGCAACCGCGACCGAGGACACCATGTTCCCGGCCTATGGCGCGCAGACGGTGCACATGCCGTTCGGCAGCGTCTACACCTCGCTGCAAACCGGCGTGGTCGACGCCGCCGAGAACAGCATCAACGTCTATCTCGTCAACAAGCACTACGAGGTCGCGCCGGTGCTCTCGATCACCGAGCACGAGGCCAACAATGCGCTGCTGTTCGTCTCCGACAAGCTCTGGCAGAGCCTCACCGCCGAACAGAAGCAATGGGTGCAGGCCGCCGCCAACGAGGTCAGCGCCAAGGAGCCGCAGAAGGCCTTTGAGCTCGAGCGCAACGCGCTGACCAAGCTGAAATCGTTCGGCGTCAAGGTGGTCGAGGATGTGGACAAGAAGAGCTTTACCGCGATCGCCGATCCCTATCTCGACAAGCTCGCCAAGGACCTCGGGCCGCATGCGGAGAAGATCAAGAATTTGATCCGCGCGATCAACTAGCCCGGGACGACGAGGAATTTCGAGCCATGGCCATCGCCGACACGCTGGTGCTGCAACGGCAGCGGCATCTGAAATGGCGGGCGCTCGACCGGCTCGAGCTGATCCTGATGATGCTGTGCGGCTTGCTGTGCTTCGGCTTCTCGCTGTCGGTGACCGCCGATATCGTCACCCGCACCATCGGCCATCCCTGGCTGTGGCTGCAGGAGGTGACCTCGACGCTGTTCATCTACGCGATCTTCGTCGGGGCCGCGGTCGCGACACGGCGCAACGATCACCTCTATCTCACCGCGATCTCCGAAGCGCTGCATGGCAGGTCGCGGCTGTTCGTCGAGATCGTCATCCGTCTGGTGGTGCTGGGCGTCGCCTTCTGCCTGGTCTGGTACGGTTATCAAAATTACCTGCGCGGCTTCGGCAGCTTCCGCCTGCCGTCGGGTACGCCGATCGCCTCGCTCTATGCGGTGATCCCGCTGTCCGGAATCCTGATCGGCCTGTTCACGATCGAGCAGCTCGTCAACGGCATCCGCAACGGCTTTGACCATCCGGAGCCGCCGGATGACGACCTTCCGATTCCTGCGATCGACCCCCGCGCGACGACGGGAGTGCAGCCGTGAGCGCAGCACCGGTCGTGCTTGCGTTGATGTCGTTCTGCTTCCTGTTCTTCGGCTATCTCGGCGTGCCCGTGCCGTTCTCGCTGATGGCCGGCGTGTTCGTCGGCGCGCTGCTGTCGGACGTCTCGCTGGCGGCGATCATCCAGAAGATCTTCGACGGCGTCGATTCCGAGGCGCTGCTTGCGATCCCGTTCTTCCTCTTGGTCGGCGAGCTCATGAGCTCGGCCAATGTCGTGGTCCGCATCGCCAATCTGTCGGTCTCGCTGGTCGGTCACATCAGGGGCGGGCTGTCGCAGGTCGTCGTCGTCTTCAGCATGTTCTTCTCGGAGATGTCAGGCTCGACCACCGCCGACGTCGCGGTCATGAGCCGGGCGCTCGGCGGGCCGATGCGGCGGGAAGGGTACGAGCCGGCCTTCATCGCCGCGATCATCGCCTCGGCGTCGACGATCGCAGCGCTGGTGCCACCGAGCATCACGGCGGTGGTCTATGGCGCGGTCGGCAATGTCTCGATCGCCGGGTTGTTCATGGCCGGCGTGGTCCCCGGGCTGATGATCGGCTTCGGGCTGATGATCTACTGCTACTTCTTCGGTCCCTCGGGACTGCGCAAGCCGCGCGCGCCGCTGCGCCAGGTTGCGTTCGCCGCCGGTGACGCGGCGCTGCCGATGATGATCCCGGTGATCCTGCTCGGCGGCATCCTGACCGGCTGGTTCACGCCGACCGAGGCCGGCGTGGTCGCGGTCGCCTACATCATCGTGGTGGTGATCCCGGCGCTGAACCGCGGGCACCTGAAGAAGATCCCGTACGATTTCTGCCTGGCCGGCCTGATCTTCTCGCTGCCGCTGATCACGATCGGCGCGGCGAACGCGTTCGGCTGGATGCTGGCCTATCTGCGCGGCGCGATCTATATCGCCGATTGGATCACCTCGATCGCCGGCAACGACCCGCATCTCATCATGCTTTTGATGGTGCTGCTGTTCACCGTGGTCGGCGATTTCATCGAGCCGGTGCCGACCATCATCATCTTCATGCCGCTGGTCAACGCGCTGACCCAGGCCGGCGACATCAACGGCGTGCATATGGGCGTGGTGCTGATCGCAACGCTGGCATTCGGCCTGATCACGCCGCCCTACGGGCTCGTGCTGCTGATGGCCTCGAAATTCGTCGGCATCAGCTTTGCAAAAGCGCTGCGGGCGGCGTTGCCGATCTATGTCGTGTTCCTGGTCACGATCTGCTTCACGATCTATTTTCCGAAGGTCGTGCTGTGGCTGCCCAAGCAGGTGATCCCGGAGTCGGTCGGGTGCTTCAAGGCGCCCGGCGGCACGGGATACATCTGCCCTAACTAATCTTACCGGCACAGAACCCTCATGGTGAGGAGCGCGGAACGCGCGTCTCGAACCATGAGGCCCGTCTGTGGCCTCATCCTTCGAGACGCGCGCGATCCGCGCTCCTCAGGATGAGGGGAAAGACCACTGTAACGCTGTCGCAATTATTGTTCCTACTTCGACTTGCTGGTGAACTTCTTCACGGCGACGCGGAAATCGTCGGTATGCATCGCCGTGATGATCTTGTGTTCCTCGGCGTCGAGCTGCTGCTTGGTCGGCGTGGTGGCGGCCTGATAGACCAGTGATTTGGTCCCCGCGATTGCGGCGGGCGGATTTTGCGCCAGGCGCTCGGCGAGCTGCCGCGTCGCGGCCTTCAGCTCGGCCGCGGGGACGGTCTTGACGACGAGACCCCATTCATAGGCCTGCTGCGCGGTGAACCCATCCTCCGCGAGGAAAATCTGCAGCGCGCGGCGGGTACCGACCGTGCCGACGATGCCGACCGTGCTGCCGCCATCCGGCGACACGCCGATCTTGGCATAGGCGGGCGTGAAGCGGGCATCCTCTGCGGCGATACACAGGTCGGTCACGAACGCGAGGCCCATGCCGGCTCCGGCCGCCGAACCATGCACGCTGGATAGCACGATCTTCGGCATCCGCCGGACCGTCTCGATGAAGGCATGGTAGTGGTGAAGCATCTCGCCGACCACGGGGGCGACATTGTTGGCTTCGGTCGCAGCGCCGATGGTCTGCAAATCGCCACCGGCGCAGAAGGCGCGGCCTTCGCCCTCGATGACCAGTACGCGAACGTCCTTGTTGGCTTCGACCTGGGCGCTGAGTTGCTCGAGCTTCTTGGCGATCGTCATGTCGATCGCGTTGAACGCGGCCGGCCGGTTCAGCGTGATGGTCGCGATGGCGCCGTCGATGCGGAGCAAAGCGGGGTCGTTGGCGGAGGGGGCGGGTGCTGGCATATTGAAGACCTTGGGCTTGTTGGTTCCGCACATTTAAGGCCTTGGCGGGAGCCGTGGCAATCCGGCCCGGCGGCCGGGGACCGCGGGTACGCCCAGAATCGCCTGAGACCCCCTTGCATCGGTGCGAGCCATGAGGCCAAATGGCACGCGCCTTCGGTACGCAGACACGAGCGCTGTGGGGACGGGGCAAGCAAGCTAACATCGACAAGAGGAAACGGCATGGGTCACTCCTGCTCGCGCGTATTTGGGTTGTTCCGATGACGGGCTCGGTCATCATCGTCGGCGCCGGACACGCCGGCTTCCAGCTCGCGGCGTCGCTGCGCCAGGCCGGCTTCGCCGAACGCATCGCCCTGATCAATGATGAAGGCCATTTGCCGTATCAGCGGCCGCCGCTGTCGAAGGCTTATCTGAAGGGGACCGGCGGGCCCGAAACCCTGATGTTCCGGCCCGACAAGTTCTACCAGGACAACAAGATCGAGCTGATCACCGATCGCGCCCATGCGATCGACCGCAATGCGCGGAAGGTGGCGCTCGCCTCCGGCGCGTCGCTCGACTACGGCCATCTGGTGTTCGCGACCGGCGCGCGGAACCGGCTGCTGGACATCCCCAACGCCAGGCTCGACGCGGTCCGCTACCTGCGCATCCTGGACGAGAGCCAGGCGCTGCGCGACTTGATCGCGCCCGGCATGCGCGTCGTCGTGATCGGCGCGGGCTTCATCGGGCTCGAATTCGCCGCCACCGCCCGGGCCAAGGGCCTCGAGGTCGACGTGGTCGAACTCGCCTCCCGCGTGATGGCGCGCGCGGTGACCGCGGAGATTTCCGAGTTCTCGCAATCCCGCCACAGCGCGGCCGGCATCCGGATTCACCTGGGGGTGCAGGTCACGGCGATCGAGGCCGATGGCGGCAAGGTTACCGGCGTCAGCCTGAGCAACGGCACGCATATCCCGGCCGATCTCGTCGTGGTCGGCGTCGGCGTGCTGCCGAATGTCGAGCTTGCCGCGGAGGCCGGCCTGCCGGTCGCATCCGGCATCATCGTCGACGAGCATCTGTTGACAGTCGATCCGAATGTCTCCGCGATCGGCGATTGCGCGCTCTACACCAGCAAACGCTTCGGCGGATCGCTGCGGCTCGAGTCGGTGCAGAACGCGACCGACCATGCGCGCTGCGTGGCGTCGCGGCTGACCGGCAAGACCGAGGTCTATGACGGCCTGCCGTGGTTCTGGAGCGACCAGGGCCCCGACAAGCTGCAGATGGCGGGTCTCACCACCGGCTACGACCGTGTCGTGGTGCGCGGCGACCGCGCGCAGGGCGCGTTCTCGGCGTTCTGCTATCGCGGCGACAAACTGCTCGGCATCGAGTCGGTCAACCGCGCCGGCGATCACATGTTCGGCCGCCGGCTACTCGGCGCCGGTGGCTCGATCACCCCGGAGCAGGCGGGAGATGCGAGCTTTGATTTGAAGAGTGCGTTGACGTGAATGCAAGCGTCGTCCCTGCGAAAGCCGGCAACTGTTATGTCGGTTTGGTCTGTAGGTACGGCTTTCGGTCTCGCATCATGGCATTGAGGACCGTGAGCAGCTTCCTGGCGACGGCGATGAGGGCGAGTTTGGCTGGTTTTCCGGCCTGTCGCAGTCGTGCATAGAAGGCCTTGAACGGATCAGCTCTGCGAACTGCGTTGAGGGCCGCCATATAAAGGGCGTCACGAACGCGCTTTCGGC